>CAZXXV010000184.1:0-8154 GCA_964644725.1 uncultured bacterium | reverse complement strand
CGACATCCAGTGATGCAGAAGGAGGATAAGCGTCTGACTGGTGGTCATACGTGAGGGATGGTGGGCGGCGCGCCTCCCGGGATTTTCGACAGTACAAGGAAAAGTAAGAAATGGCAGGCTTCAAAGAACGACGGATTTCGCGGGGATGTAACCTATTCGAAGGAGGGGGTCAGGTCCGTGTCGAAAAGCGCTTTTCGACAATACCGACGGGTCCTGCAATGCCTTGGTTTTGTTCCCCCTTGCGTCACAACCACGAACGTCTGTGTGTGGCCCTCAATGATTTCTTGGAGTTCGTAACACGCGCATTCTTTACAGTCAATCCTCAAGAGGGGTCCACGGGGACGCTGGACCCTTTATCGTCGGAAAACCTTTCAAGCGAGCAACGTTTCCGCCCGCTCCCGTATCGTGGCCTCGATCTTCCCCTTGAGGAAAGCTGCGGCGAGAGGCAGATCGCCGGAGAGTTCCACTTCCGACGGCTTTACGGTCAGCGTCCCGGATACAGAGAATCCCATGGCAGAGAAACTGAAATTGCCACTGCTCCCGTTCCACTCTTCGTGGAGGTTGCTGATCTTGTCAGCGAATTGAGTTTTGACCTCCCCAAATAGACTCTGGATGCGCTTCAGTGCCTCGTCTTGAGAGAGGCGATGAGAGACGGACATATTTAGTCTCGGCATGTGCTACCCCCTTCTTGATATTTCGTTCCCGCCGAACGCCACAGGAACTGATGGAATCAGAACCTGAAAGGAAGTCGTACCCGACCCCCGAGGGTCAGGCGAGGTCCAGCTTGATGTGCAACTCTTTGAGCTGCGCCGGGTCCACCGAGGAGGGGGCCTGGCACATCAAATCCTGCGCCCGCTGCGTCTTGGGGAAGGCGATGACGTCGCGAATGGATTGCGCCCCCGTCAGGATCATCACCAGCCGGTCAAGGCCGAAGGCGATTCCGCCGTGGGGTGGAGTGCCGTACTCCAGGGCATCCAGGAGGAACCCGAACCGCGCACGCGCCTCCTCCGGGCCGATCCCCAGGGCCTGAAACATCTTGTTCTGCACTTCGCGCCGGTGAATCCGGATGCTTCCCCCGGCGACCTCGGCCCCGTTCAGGACCAAGTCGTAGGCCTTGGCGCGGATCTTCCCCGGGTCAGTGTCGAACAGCGGGACGTCCTCGTCCACGGGGGACGTGAACGGATGATGCATGGCCGACCACCGCTTCTCCCTCTCGTCCCATTCCAGGAGGGGGAAGTCGGTGACCCAGGTGACCGCCAGCACGTCGGGACCGATCAACTTCAACTCCTGACCGAAGTGCAGGCGGAGCCGTCCCATGGTGTCCGCGGCGGGCTTGGGCCGGTCCACGCAGAGCAGCAGGAGATCGCCCTCCTCGCCTCCCATCCGCTCGCGGAAGCGCTGCAGGACGTCCGGCCCCAGAAACTTGGCGATGGGCGACTGGATGCCGTCTGGGCCGATCTTGAACCAGGCGAGGCCCTTCGCCCCGAACCCCTTGGCGAACTCCTCGAGCTGATCGAGCTGGCTCCGGGAGTAGCCGCCGCACCCCTTGGCATTCAGGGCCATGGCCCGTCCCCCCGCCTCGAGCGGCTGGGCGAAGGCGCGGAACGAGGTCCCGGCGAACAGGTCCCCCACGTCCTGGAGTTCCAGGCCGAACCGGGTGTCCGGCGCGTCCAGGCCGAACCGCCGGATCGCCTCTGCGTAGCTGAGGCGCGGGAACGGCCTGGGGAGATCCACTCCCTTGATCTCCTTGAAGATCTCCACGACCAAGCCCTCCATGGTGGCAAGAACCGCCTCCCGATCCACAAAGGACATTTCGATGTCGATCTGAGTGAACTCCGGCTGGCGGTCGGCGCGAAGATCCTCGTCCCGGAAGCACTTCACGATCTGGAAGTACCGGTCGAACCCGGAGATCATGAGCAGTTGCTTGAAGATCTGCGGGGATTGGGGCAGCGCGAAAAACTCACCCGGGTTCACGCGGCTCGGCACCAGGTAGTCGCGGGCCCCCTCGGGCGTGCTCTTGGTAAGGACGGGGGTCTCCACCTCGATGAACCCCTGGGAGTCCAGGTAGCGACGGGTCACCTGATAGAATCGGTGCCGTAGCCGCAGGTTCCGCTGGAGCGGCGGGCGACGCAGGTCCAGGTACCGGTAGGTCAGGCGGATGTCCTCGGCGACGTCGGTCTCGTCCTCGATGGCAAAGACAGGCGTCTTGGCGTCGTTCAGGATGATCGCCTCCTGCGCCACCACCTCCACCTCTCCGGTGGCCAAGTCAGGATTCTCGGTGCCCGGCGGCCGGCGGCAGACCTCGCCACGAACCGCGACCACGTACTCCGAGCGCATGGCCTTGGCGGTCTCATAAGCGCTCGTGAAACGCTCCGGGTTGAAGACGGCCTGGGCGACGCCTTCTCGGTCGCGGAGGTGCACGAAGATGAGCCCCCCAAGGTCCCGGCGGCGGTCCACCCAGCCGGTCAGGGTGACCACCTGACCCGCGTGGGCGGCTCGCAGTTGACCGCAATAGAGGCTCCGTGCCCAGCCTTTCATGATGAAATCTCTTCCAATGGAAAATGCGAAACCGACAACCGACAACTGACAATGATGAGCCACCCAAGCCACGCAGACTCCATGCTGATTTCCTTATCCGTCCATTGTCGGTTTTTTCCGCCTTGGCGGATCGGTTTGAGATTTTGCATTGCGCCTAGGTGCCGAGCGATCCTCAGGTCCCCCAAGAGGCTACGGCACCTAGGCGAACTCCCGTTCCGGTAAAGTGGTCAGGCGTTCCACCACCTCGCCGAGGGGGACCGCCCGCTGTTCCCCGGAGACCATGTCCTTCAGCGTCGCCTCGCCCCGGGCGAGTTCGTCGCTCCCCAGGATCACCGAGTACCGGTACCGATCCTTGTTGGCCTGTCGCAGCTGGCCCTTCAGGCTCCGCGCCTCGAGGTCCAGGGCAGTCCGTAGTCCCCGTCTCCTGAGCGTCTGGACGAGATCGAAGGCGGCGGGAAAGGCCTCTGTTCCGGCCGTGGCCACGTACACACCGGTATAGATCGGCGCCTCCTGCGGGGCCTGCTGTGCCGCCAGCGAGGCGAGGATCCGCTCCTCCCCGATGGCGAAGCCGATGGCGGGCGTGGGCGGTCCTCCCACCTCTTCCACGAGGCCGTCGTAGCGGCCGCCGCCCGCCACGGCATTCTGCGAACCCAACGCCGGGTTCAGGAACTCGAAGGTGGTCCGGGTGTAGTAGTCGAGCCCTCGCACCAAGCGTTCGTTCACCGTGTGATCGATCTTCAGCTCGTCCAGCAAGCTCCGCACGGTCGCGAAATGGTCGCGGCAGGGCGCGCACAGATATGCCGAGATCGTGGGGGCGCTGGCCGCGATCTGCTGGCACGCCGGCACCTTGCAGTCCAGGATCCGCAGGGGATTCTTCTCCAACCGGACGTGGCAGTCCGGGCACAGCGCGCTCCGGCGGGCCTTCGCATAGGCCACGAACGCCTGCCGGTACGCCGGACGGCAAACCGGATCGCCGATGGTGTTGAGATGCAGGAGGATGCCGCGGAGCCCCCAGGCCTCCAGCAGGTGGTGGAGCAAGGCCACCACCTCGGCGTCCACGGCCGGTCCTGGGGACCCGACGGCCTCTACGTCGATCTGGTGGAACTGGCGAAAGCGGCCGGACTGCGGACGCTCGTGGCGGAACATGGGCCCGATGAGATAGAACTTCACCAGGCTGCTCTTCGCGCCCAGGTTGTGCTCCACGTAGGCCCGCATGAGAGACGCGGTGGCCTCGGGCCGGAGGGTGAGGCTTTCCCCGCCCCGATCCTCGAAGGTGTACATCTCTTTCTCGACGATGTCCGTCCCTTCTCCGATCCCGCGGACGAAGAGTTCGGTGCGCTCAAACGCCGGAGTACGGATCTCGGCGTAGCCGTAGCGGTCGAGCACGTCGCGGGCCACCGCCTCCAGCGCCTGCCATTTCCCCGAGTCCTCGGGGAGAATATCCGGAGCCCCTCTCACACCTCTGATCACACTTCTCAACCTCACCAATTTCGGATGTCGAATGTCGAATTTCGAATTTGAAATCCGGGTACCCGCTGGGTGTCCGAAATTCGAAATCCGAAATGTGCTAGTACTCTGGTCGCCGGTCGAAGCGATGCGTGGCCTCGATGAACCGGACGGTCCCAGACCGGTACCGCGTGACCACGGAGTGAGTTCGTGCCCCGCCACCGAAGAATCGGACGCCCCGGAGCAGGTCACCGTCAGTCACCCCGGTGGCCGCGAACATGATGTCGGCGCCCCTGGCGAGGTCTCCGATGCGGTAGACCCGGTCCATGTCCTTGATTCCTATCCGCCGCGCGCGCTCGACCTCCTGGTCGTTGCGCGGCCTCAGGCGCCCCTGCATGTCCCCGCCCAGGCACTGGAGCGCCGCGGCGGCCAGCACACCTTCGGCCGCACCGCCGGTCCCCATGAGGACATCCACCCCCGTGTCCGGGAACCCGGTGGCGATAGCGGCGGAAACATCCCCGTCCTGGATCAGCTTGATGCGCGCGCCCACCTCGCGAACCGAACGGATCAGCTCCGCATGTCGCGGCCGGTCCAAGATCACCACGGTGAGATCCTCGACGTAACATTTCATGGCGTCGGCGATGTTCTGGAGGTTCTGCTCGGGGCTCAGGCTCAAATCCACGGCGCCCTTGGCCTTGGGGCCCACGGTGATCTTCTCCATGTAGGTATCGGGCACCTGGAGAAAACCACCCTTCTCGGTGATGGCCACCACGGCCATGGCGTTGGCCCGGCCCTGGGCCACGATCTTCGTTCCCTCCAGGGGATCCAGGGCCACGTCGAGTTCTGGGCCGTCACCGCTGCCGATTCGTTCCCCGACGAAAAGCATCGGCGCCTCGTCCCGCTCACCCTCGCCGATCACGACGGTTCCGCAGAACGGCACCGCGTCCAAGGCACGCCGCATGGCATCCACCGCAGCCTGCCGGACGGCCTTCTCGTTTCCCAGTCCCATCCACCTGGCGGAGGACAGGGCGGCCGCCTCGGTTACCCGGACCACCTCCAGGGCCAGATTCCGTTCCACGCCTCTCCCTCCATCGCTAGGGCGCTGCCGAGAGCAAAAGGGCGACACGGACCACCTCGGCGGGGATCCGGCCGCCCCACAGGCTCCGCAGTATACTGCCCGCTGTGAAAAGGTGTCAACGGAAACATCGCGAAAGACACCCAGAGTGGCGCCGACTTAGAGGGGCGAGAGTGGCAGACCGTAGCACAGCGATGCACAGCGAGGCAACCCCCGCGCAACTGGAAACCGCGGGGGCCGTTCGCCGAGGAGCGAGCCTCCGACACCAAGCAGGCAATTGCACGGGCGCAGATCCGTACCTAGGGCCACGCGGGAGCGATCGTGGATTCTGACCCCCGCGGACGCAGCACCAGGGGGATTCCTGGGGCAGCGCGAGGGTGGCAGACGAGAGGGCCGGGCGGACCGTGCTCCCTGCCCTTCGCGTGTGTGGCGGCCTCGCGGGACGTTCCGCGTAAGGGGCCAGACGGGGACCCCCGGGGGACCCCGGTAGGCCGGGCGCGCCCTTGGAGTCGAGCAGTTGCGGGCCGATTGGCTCCAGTGGCGGACGGAGACGATTCGGCGCTATCGGCTGGAGGGGCTGGTGCCGGGGGACGATCCTGACTGGCGCCCACCATTCGCTTGAAGGCTCAGGATGTCTCGGCCTTCTTCCAGCAGTCGGCCCTCCTGACCCTGTGCTCCTAACCTACTGGTGCAGGCGTGCTCCCTGGCTTTCGGGTCGGGGGGCTTTTCTTTCCGGGGCGGCGGGTATAAGCAGTCTGTGTCTAGCGTGGAGCCGGGGACGCGCACCCGTGAGACGAGGGGACGGCGGCCCAGCGGAACGAATCTCCGCTGCACCCACTCTTCCACGGCGTCACAGAGCATATCGTAGGCTTCCCGATCCTCCCGCGTCCCGCGAACCGAGACCGGGCGGCCGCCAGGATGCCCGCCACGCTCCGACAGGCGAGTTCGAGTTGCTCGTGGGCGTTCAGGCCGTCAAGCGGCTCTCGGGCCTGGCGGCCCCGCACTTGGAGTGCGAGGGGCAAGGGCTCGGCGAGTGGCCGAAGCAGCATAGGCGTCCTCCGTTGAACATCTTGTTCGCGTTCGCCGCCTTAAAGCCACGGTGCGGTCATCCTCTTCTCTCGGAAGGATCAAGGGGGAGGTGTATTGGATGTGATTAAGCGTGGGCAAGCCCTCCCTCGGCCATCGAACGGCGTGGGAAAGCGCGCCCGGGAGACTGTCGAACACGCCCCTGAGCGTCAATACGAAAGCTCGCATTCCGGCAGGACACCCCTATGAGGGGTGGCTTCCGGTTTTAGCCTTGACAATTTCCTTATTCGATAAGTATTCTAGGTTTGCTAAGAACGCTAAAAGGGGGTCAGCCCGTGTCCGACGAGAAGCCCCTGAGCACAGGGGACGTGGCACGCCTCCTCCACGTGACGCCGGTGGCGGTCCTGTTCTGGATCCGGGCCGGGAAGCTCAAGGCTGCCCGCGTCCCCGGGGGCCGCTACCGCATCGCCCGCGCCGATTTCCGCAAATTCCTCACCGACAATCAGCTCCCCGTGACCCTCGACGCTCCCCCGCCCAGGCGCGTCCTCGTCGTGGACGACGAGGCGACAGTCCGGGAGGCGTTCGAGGCCGCTCTGCGGGCAAAGGGGTACGAGGTAGTCCTGGCCAGCGACGGTCGCGAGGCTCTCCGGAAGTTCAGACAGGAGCGCTTCGACCTCGTCTTCCTCGACATCCTGCTTCCCGAAGTCGGCGGCGCCAGCGTCCTCAAGGCCATCAAGCGGCGGGCGCCCGAGGCCGTGGTCGTTCTGATCACCGGCTACCCCTACCACGACGAGACCCTGGCGGCTCTGGAACATGGCCCGGCCATGCTTCTCCCCAAGCCGATAAAGCTCGCGGACATCGAGGCGGTCCTCAAGATCGTGTTCAAGGAGCAGAAGACCCCCTGACGTCACGGGGTCGGGCCACGGCCTCGCTCTGATCAAGCGCCCGGTGGAATTCCATGGGACACGCATCTTGGCGGAGTCCAATGGATAGGGTCGGGGCAGCATCCGTTCGGCGGCCCCGGCAAGGCAGGGAATCCGTAATGACCGTATTTGGGACAAAGGGATCGGGTCATGCGGCCTCCATCCGATGACGGAGCAGTGGTCGGGCCGTCGTCGGCTCCGCCGGGCGCCCATCAGCAGGTGCGGATCCTCATCGCCGAGGACGACCTGATCCTTCGTGAGGTCCTCACGGAGTGGGTCCGGAAGCTCGGATACGAGGCGGTGCCGGTGCAAAACGGACGGGCGGCCCTCGCCGCCGTGGCCGCCCAGCCGCCCGACCTCGTCCTCTTGGATATCGGCATGCCGGGCCTGAACGGCTTCGAGGTCTGCCGCCGGCTAAAAGCGGACCCGACCACACGGAGCATCCGCGTGCTCTTTATCACGGGGATCGGGGAGAAATATCGACGCGCCGGGATCGAGGCCGGCGCGGAAGGCTTCCTAAACAAACCCTTCACCTTGGAGGAACTTCAGGCCCGGATTCAGGCTCTTCTCGGGCCGCGACGGCCCACCGCAGCCGACCCGGAAACACCGTGAGTGCACTGAGCGAAAGAAATCGCTTTGTGTCGTGGAGACCGGGACATGGCGCGCACAGGCGATAGCCCCGGCCCGAATCGCCGGCGGGAGCCCCGCTACCCCACCCGGCACCGCGTGGAAGGCGCCTCCCTGGACGGCCGGCTGGAGACCCAGGGGGTCCTCCGCGACCTCTCAGCGGGCGGCTGCGCCCTGCACCTAGACAGGCACATCCCCCCGGGCACCAAGATCGAGGCCGTGTGTGACATCAGCGGGCTCGGCCTGCGGATCCGCGGGGAGGTGGTCTGGACCGAGGCGGCCGCAGGGGGCGTCCTCCACGGGGTCGTCTTCACCGGGTTTGCCTCCGAGGAGGATGCCCTGTTTCACGGCCTGTATGTCAAGCGCCTGGCGCGCCATGCGCGGGAAAGAGCGGTATGACCCCTCAGTATTCCCCGCCACGCCGATACGCCCGACTCACTTTCAATGAGCGGGTGACCGGCGGCGTCCTCGCGACCCATGATGCCTGCATGGTTGCGCCGTGGGTCCAGCGCCACCTAG
>CAZXXV010000183.1:0-8157 GCA_964644725.1 uncultured bacterium | reverse complement strand
GGCTGGTGAAGGCCAAGGGGATGCGCGTCCTGGATTTCGGCTGGCTCTTCGGCAACCGCTTCCTGACCACCAAGTCCAAGGCCATCTATAAGCCCGAGGATCTCAAGGGCATGAAGATCCGCGTGCAGCCCACCGCGATCTACCTGGAGACGATGAGAGCCATGGGAGCCAACGCCACCCCCATGGACTGGAAGGAGGTCTACCTCGGGCTGCAGAGCGGCGTGATCGACGGCCAGGAGAACCCCCCCTTCGTCATCTTCAACGCCAAGCTCTTCGAGGTGCAGAAGTACTTGATGCTGACGGCGCACATCACGCAGAACCAGGCCATGGTCGTCAACGACAAGTTCTTCCAGGGCCTGTCGCCCGATCTCCGGAAGATCCTGACAGAGGCGGCCTACGAGGCCGGAAATTTCCAGAACGACCTGATCCTGAAGAGCGAGAACGAGTACCTGGACAAGCTAAAGGAAAAAGGCATGACCATCGTCCAGCCGGACGTGAAGGCCTTCCGCGAGGCGACCAAGGATGTGTACAAGAAGGTCGCAGACAAGTGGGAACCCCGGTTGTACGAGCGGATTCAGGAGGTGAAGTAGGCGCCCTGCGGCGCGGGTATCCGGCAATCGGGCAATCTGGCAATCAGGAGTGCCGGGTTGCCCGGTTGCCTGATTGCCTGGCTGCCATAAGGAAGCGACCATGCAGACCTTGATGGATCATATCGTGGGCTGGGCCCTGGCGGCCTGCCTGGGTGTGATGACGTGCATCGTGTTCGTGGGCGTGGGGTTCCGGTACGTCCTGAACAGCCCGCTGGCCTGGAGTGAGGAGCTGGCCTCCATGCTCTTCGCCTGGCTCACCTTCGTCGGGGCATTCGTGGGGTTCCGGTTTCGCTCGCACATCGCCATTGACACAGCGGTGATCTTTCTCCCGCAGAATGTTCGGCGCTTTCTCTCCTGGATTGTGGACGCAGGCGTCCTTCTCCTGCTGGCGATATTTGTCTGGCAGGGATTCCGCCTCGCGATCACGACCTGGAGCCTGGAGTATCCGGCGATGGAAATCTCCCGGGGATATCTGTACCTCTCCCTCCCCGTGGGGGCCTGCCTGATGGCCGTCGCGATCATCCAGGGGTGGCGGGGACGCGGGCTCCGGGCGGCGCCGCAGGGGGAGCGTTCATGATGGTCCTCGTCCTCGTGGGCGTCCTCCTGCTGCTCATGGCGCTGGAGTTCCCGGTGGCCTTCGCCATGACCGGGGCCTCGGCTGTGTATCTTCTCCTGCGGGGGGACATCCCGCTGGTGGTCGTGGCCCAGCGGGTGACCGTCGGGGTGGATTCCTTCGTGCTGCTGGCCATCCCGTTTTTCTTCCTGGCCGGGGAGTTGATGAACCAGGGAGGCATCACGCGGCGCCTGGTGGATCTGGCGCAGTCCCTCGTGGGCGGCATCCGTGGCGGCCTGGGACACGTGACCGTTGTCACCAACATGATCATGGCCGGAATGTCGGGGTCGTCGGTAGCGGACGCGGCCGGCACGGGCGCCGTCCTGATCCCGGCCATGGAGCGGGCCGGCTACCCCAAGATCTTCTCAGCGGCCCTGGTGGGGGCGGCCTCCACCATCGGCCCCGTTATTCCCCCCAGCATCCCCTTCGTGGTCTACGGAGGGATCACGGGGGTGTCGGTGGGGCGGCTGTTTCTCGGCGGGGTCGTTCCTGGTGTTCTGATGGGCTTTTTCCTCATGGGCGCAGTATATGTGGTTGCCCAGCGGCGGGGCTACCGGGCCGAAGGCTGGCTGACACTGTCCGAAGCTCTGCGGAACATCTGGCGCGCCATTCCCGTGATGCTGTTTCCCGTGATCATCCTGGGTGGGATCTTCAGCGGGGTCGTGACCCCCACCGAGGCGGCCGTGGTGGCCGTGGTCTATGCAGTTTTCCTGTCGGTCCTGTTCTATCGAGAGTTGAGGCTGGGCGGTCTGGTGAAGGTGCTGACCATCGTGGCGGGGAACACGGCCAAGATCACATTCATCATCGCCAGCGCGTCGCTGTACGGGTGGCTGTTGGCCCGGGAGGGTGTGCCCCAGCTCTTCACCAACTTCTTCCTCTCCATCTCGCAGGAACCATGGGTCATCCTCCTGATGGTGAACATCCTGCTGCTCATCCTGGGCTGCCTTATGGAAACGACCGCCATCCTGGTGATCCTGACCCCCGTCCTCATGGACCTGATCACGAAGGTCGGGATCGACCCGGTGCATTTTGGCGTCGTGTTCACCCTCAACTTGATGATCGGCCTCCTCACCCCGCCCGTCGGCATGACCCTGTATGTGATGGTCAGCCTCGCGGAGGTGTCCGTCGCCGACTTCACGAGAGAGTGCGCGATCTTCATGCTGGCCCTGCTGGTCGTGCTGATTCTGATCACCTACATTCCCGGCCTCGTGACGTTCCTGCCGCAGTTGGTCATGGGACGCTGATCCCTGGGATCAGAGGCCGGGGATCGGGAGCGCAATGGCGTCCCTCAGTCGCTGGCCCCTGGCCCCCGACCCCTACAGTGTGTGCTCGCGGCGGATTGGCAACTCCGCCACCTAATGCGCTGGAATTGGCATTCCAGCGTGAGCTTTCAACTGGTTGGAGGAGAGAATCACCATGAGTCCAATCACCGGTGCGTCCGATCGAGTCGTCTACATTGGCGGGAAGTTCGTGCCGGAGAGCGAGGCCACGGTTTCCGTGTTTGACCATGTCGTGCTGTATGGCGACGCCGTCTTCGACACGTGCTGTGCGTGGGGTGGCAAGGTCTTCAAGCTGGGAGAGCACATCGACCGGTTCTTTGAATCCGCGCACGCGCTGAAACTGGAGATCCCGTCGAGCAAAGAGGCATTGACGAATGTCGTGCTGGAGTTGATCAGGCGCAACAGGCTGCAAAATGCGTACATCAAGATGATCGCCACGCGCGGCGTCGGCGACATGCCGCTGATGCACCCGTACGGCTGCCAACCCAATCTGATCGTCTTCGCCGTCCCCTACCTCAGCATCTTGGGCGGCGACAAGGGTGCGAAAGGCATCCGCGCCAAAATTGTCTCGGTGCGCCGCATCCCTTCCGAGTGCCTGGACGCCAAAATCAAGAGCTGCAACTACCTCAATCACATTCTGGCGCGCATGGAAGCCCGCGAATCGGGCTTCGACGAGGCCATCGAGATGAGTGTGGATGGCTACGTTGCGGAGGCGCCGGGCTACAACGTCTTCATCGTCAAAGGCGGTATGCTCTACACGCCCGACGAGGACATCCTGGTCGGCGTGACGCGCCAGACGGTCATCGAGCTGGCCGGCGAGGCCGGCATGGCGACCGTCGCCCGCCAGCTGTCCGCGTTCGACCTGTACAATGCCGATGAAGTATTTCTGTGCTCCACGGCCGGCGGCATCTTTGCGGTGGTGGATGTGGATGGCCGGCGCATCGGCTCGGGCAAGCCCGGGCCAGTGACGGCCAGGCTCCAGGAGTTGTACCTGGCGCTGCTGGAAAGCGGCCGGCAGAGCACGCCGGCGTACGTCCAGAAGAAGCTGCCATGAGCGCATGGTGAGTCTCGCGAACGTCTCCGTCAATGACCTTACGAGAGAGTGCGCGATCTTCATGCTGGCCCTGATCGGGGTCTTGGCCCTGATCACGTACATCCCCGAAACGGTGACGGTCCTGCCGAACCTGGTCATGGGGCGGTAGCTCCTAGCGCGACGGGAGAAGGGAGGAGAGATGACCCAGACGGTTGCCTTCATTGGTCTCGGCATCATGGGCGGGCGGATGGTGAAGAATGTCCTCAAGGCGGGGTACTCCCTGCGGGCCTACAACCGGACGGCCGCCAAGACCGAGGAGGTACGCAAGCTGGGCGCGACGGTCGCGGCCTCGCCGCGAGAGGCGGCCAGCGGGGCCGACGCGGTCGTCACCATTGTGTCTGATCCGCCCGCCCTCGCGGCCGTCCTGGAGGGGCCCGACGGCGCCTTCGCCGGATGTCGCCCCGGAACCCTGGTCATTGACATGAGCACGGTGGATCCCGGGACGAGCCGCGCCATGGCGGCGAAGGCAAAGGACCTCGGCCTCCGCTACCTGGAGGCGCCGGTCACCGGCGGCGTGGCGGCGGCGGAGCAGGGGACGCTGACCATCATGGCCGGGGGAAGCGCCGAGGACTTCGCGGCGGCCAAGCCCCTCTTGGAGACCATGGGCAAGAAGATCCTGCACGTGGGACCCATGGGGCACGGCTCGGTCATGAAGCTGACAGTAAACCTCGTAGGGGCATGCATCATCACCTCTTTGGTCGAGGGGTTGGCGCTGGCGACAAAGGCCGGCCTGGATCCGCAGCTCGTCGTTGAGGTTCTGACAGAGCGGTCTCCCCTCATCGGGCGCACCGCTCCGAAAATCCTGTCGGGTGATTTCTCGGCGAACTTCCCACTGAAGCTCTCTCACAAGGATGTCCAGCTAGCCCTGACCGCTGCCCGGAGCTTGGGGGTGCCCATGTTCTCGCTGGGAACCGTGGCACAGTTTCAAGCGGCGGCCATCGCCAAGGGGTACGGCGAGCTGGATCAGACGGTCACGATGCGCCTGCTGGAGGAGATCATCGGGGTCGAGGTGCGGAGAGCGCCGAGCGCCTAGGGCCTAGACGGCCTGAACGTGATGGCGAAACGGCTGGCAGGACATCAACGGTGATCTTTCAAAGGAGGAGAAACCCATGAGCAAGAAAAGAACTCCGCTCGTCAAGATCGCAGTGATTGTGTGGGCGTTGGCGCTGATCGTGACGGTGTACGAACCAGCGTTCGCGGCCACTGCCAAAGTCGACTTCCCTGCGAAGGGCAAGCCGATCACCATCATCGTGCCCAATGCGCCGGGGGGTACCAATGACATTACCGCCCGGCTGATGGCGCCCGTACTCGAGAAGGAGCTCGGCACGCCCATCGTTGTGGTCAATAAGCCCGGCGCCGCGACGCAGACGGGCCTCACAGAGGGTGCGCTCGCCAAGCCTGATGGCTACACCCTCGCCATGACGGCGCTCCCGGGCACACTCACCGTCTACATGGATCCGGACCGCCAGGCAGTGCCCCAGATCCGAGAGATGCAGCCGGTCGCGCTGCACAACCTCGACGTCGGTGCGGTGGTCGTCAATGCGCAAAGCCCGTATCGCACCGTGAAGGACCTGGTGGATGCCGCCAAGGCGAACCCGGGGGGGCTGAAGGCCGCCACGGACGGGCTGATGGGCTCCGACCACATGGCGACGCTCTACTTCAAGAAGAAGACCGGCACCAACTTCAGGTTGGTGCACTTCGACGGCGGCGGCCCGGCGACTACGGCCCTGGCCGGCGGTCACGTCGACGTGCGCATCGGCAAGGTTGGCAGCGTCTACGCCATGATGGCCGCCGGGAAGGTTCGCATCATCGGGGTCATGGACAAAGAGCGGAGCAAGTACTGCCCGGAAGCCAAGACGCTGGAGGAAGAGGGCTACAAGGACTACACCTGGTACAACGTGACCGGCGTCTCCGCCCCCAAGGGCACCCCGCGCGCGATCGTCGACCTCCTCGGCAACGCCATCAAGAAGACGGTGGACAGCGAGGAGGCGAAGAAGAAACTCACCGGGGTGGCGCTGGTCGGCCGCTTCATGGGACCCGACGAGTTTGCCGCCTACTGGAAGGACTTCGAGAAGATCGTCGAGCCGTTGATCCCCGAGGCCAAGAAGCAGTAGCCCGGAGCGCCGTTCCCGGAGGCTGGTGGACCGGAGGGGCGTAGGTGCCCCTCCGGTCCATGGCCTCGGGTTGAGGCCACACCAGATGAGAGGACAGCCATGAAGCGTCCGTATCAGATCACGAGCATGGTGTCGATGCTCGTGGCGGCCTTCTTGGCCCGAGAGTCGCTGAGGCTGCGCTACTACACCCCGCTCGGCCCTGGGCCCGGGTTCTTCCCGCTCTGGCTGTCGATCCTGCTGGCGATCCTGGCGGCCGCGATGTTTTGGCAGGCGACCTTTGGCAAGCCCGAAGCAATGCCGGCCGACTTCTACGCGGATCGGGGCGGCTACCTGCGTATCGGAGCGGTCGTGGCGGCGCTCGTCGGGGTCATCGTGCTGATGGGGCCGCTCGGCTTCCGCCTGGTCATGCTGGGGTTCTACCTCTTCTTGCTCACCGCCCTCGGGCGCCAGCACCCGCTGTTGACCGGGATCATCGCCCTGGCTGGCAGCTTCGGGGTCTACTACGTCTTCGTTCGATGGCTCGCGACTCCGCTGCCGACTGGCCTCTTGGGGATCTAGGGAGAACGATGGAAACGTTGCTGTTGCTGCTGAACGGGTTCGCCACCGCGCTGCAGCCGATGAACCTCCTCTTCGCCCTGATCGGCTGCCTGTTCGGCACGCTGATCGGCGTCCTGCCGGGCATTGGCCCCTCAGCCGGCACCGCCATCTTGATTCCCGTAACGTTCGTGCTCGAACCCACCCCCGCGATCATCATGCTGGCCGCCATTTATTACGGCGCGATGTACGGCGGCACGATCACCTCGGTGCTGATCAACGTACCCGGCGAGGCTGCCTCGGCCATTACCTGTCTGGACGGGTACCAGATGGCCCGGAACGGCCGGGCCGGCGCAGCGCTGGCTATCGCCGCGATCGGCTCCTTCATCGGCGGGAGCGTCGCCGTCGCGGCCCTGGTGGTGGTGGCCCTGCCCCTCTCGAATCTCGCGCTCCGGTTTGGGCCGCCGGAGTTCTTCGCCCTGATGCTGATAGGGCTCACGATGGTCACCGGACTGGCGGGCCGCTCGATCGTCCGCGCGCTGATCTCCGCCGTCGTCGGCCTGCTCTTTGCGATGATCGGGATAGACCCGGTCCAGGGCGCTCCGCGCTTCACCTTTGGCATTGCCGAATTGCTCGGTGGACTCAACATCGTGCCGGTCGTCATGGGCCTCTTCGGCATCAGCGAGATCCTGCTCAACGTGGAATCGCCGGCCCGCCAGGTCTTCGAGACGAAGATGAGCACGCTCGTCCCAACCCGCGAAGACCTGCGGTGTTCGATCGGGCCAATCCTGCGCGGCACCGGCATCGGCCTCTTCCTCGGCCTCGTCCCGGGAATCGGCACGATGGTGCCGACCTTCATCTCGTACACCGTTGAGAAGCGGGTCTCCAAGACACCCGAGAAGTTCGGTACCGGCATGATCGAGGGCGTTGCCGGACCCGAGACGGCCAACAACGCCTATGCCAACGGCGCCATGATCCCGCTCTTCACGCTTGGCATTCCTGCCTCTCCAACTCTCGCCATCCTCATGGGCGCCCTGATGATGAACGGGCTGCTCCCGGGTCCGCTGCTGTTTCAGGAGCACAGCGAGTTTGTCTGGGCGGTGATCGCGAGCTTTGTCGTCGGGAACGTTATGCTGCTCATCCTGAATCTGCCGCTCATCCCGATGTGGGTCGCCGTGCTCAAGATCCGCTACTCGATCCTCTTCGCCCTCATCCTCGGCTTCGCAGTGGTGGGTGCGTACAGCGTCGACAGCAGCGTCTTCGGTGTCGGCGTCATGCTGGCCTGCGGGCTGCTCGGCTACGTCTTCAAGAAGCTCGACATTCCGCTCGCTCCGTTCGCTCTGACGCTCATCCTCGGCCCCCTGATGGAGAAGGCGCTCCGCCAGTCGCTCGAGATGTCGGGGGGCGAGCTGAGCGTGTTCTACACTCGCCCGCTCACCGCGACTCTGCTGGCCATCGCGGTCATCGCCTTAGTCGTCAACACGGCACCGGTCTTCTCCAGGGTAAAGGCTGATACGCAGGTCTGATGATCGCGATTCACAAGGAACGGACGAGCGGGCGGCGGTGGAATCGTTTCCGGCGTTGCGAGGGAAGTTGAATGTTCACGGTGCCGGCTATTGACTTGATTCCCGTGCCCCCGGAGAATGCCGGCACTTTCCCACAACCGACGAGGCGAGCATGGACCATCAACTGAAGGGCGAGGTGACGCTGGCCACGGGGCGGAGCCTGGGTGTCCCCCTGTTCACTCTGAGTGCGGTGGGACAGCTCCAAACGGCCGCCCTGGCCAGGGACCTGGGGGATCTGGACCACATCGCGACGATTCAGGTGCTTGAGGAGATCGTCGGCATTCAGGTCCGTCAAGCGGGTTCCAGCCAGGGTTAGCATGACGTAGCACGCAGATGAGACCGGTTTCTCGCCTGGTGCGAGCCGGCCC
>CAZXXV010000182.1:0-8169 GCA_964644725.1 uncultured bacterium | reverse complement strand
TACAAGACGCCAAGGCCGCCAAGGGTCCGACGCTCCCAGACCCCAAGCATCGAACAGGAAGCCCTCTCGGGGGAGTTCAGAAATCTGGGCGTTTCCCATGAATAGCGAGTCTCCTTGGCGCTCTTGGCGCCATGGCGGTTTGAGAGCTTCGAATTAGCCGCAGGACAGGCCGATCGTCTGCAGGAGCAGGTCTATCTCCTCCTCGGTGTGGGCGCTGGAGAAGGCGAAGCGGAAGTGTCCACCGGGCGGGCTGCCGGGGTAGTTGGTGAAGGTTGGATAGATCCCGCGCTTCAGCAGCAGCGACCGGAGGCGGAGGTTCTTCCCGGTGTCGTGGTGGGTGATGGAGAGGATCGGCGCCGGCGAGGCGGGCACCCGGAACCCCAGGGCGCGGACGCGCTCCCGCACGCGGAGCGCGCGGGCGCGGAGGCTCGCGAGCAGCCCCGGGCTCGCCTGGAGGATCGCGATCGAGCGGATGGCGGCCGCGGCAAGCGGCGGGGGGATGGGGGTCGCGCCGACGAATGCCAGGCTCTTCTCCGGGATCTTGCCCGCGAGGGCGGCGGGCCCCGCAACGACGCCCCCGAAGGTCCCGAGCCCCTTCGACAGGGTCCCGGTCTGGATGAAGGCCTCCGCCGGGAGTCCCGCCTCCGCCGGGCTCCCCTTCCCGCCCGGCCCCACGACGGCGATGCCGTGGGCGTCATCGACCAGGAGCGCGCCGCCGATCTGCCTCACCAGCTCCCAGTACGCGCCGAGCGGCGGTAGCTCACCGTCCACCGGCACGACGCCGTCCGTGAGGACGAGAGGCTTCTCTCCGGGGCGTAGGCTCCCCTTCAGTAGCCGCTCCAGGTCCTCCGGATCGGAGTGCTTGAAGGTGAGGACCGCCTCCCGGGGCAGGCGCCCTGCGGGCCCGGTCAGGCTCGAGTGGGCGCTGCCGTCGATGAAGAAGCGCTGGAACTCGCCTGCCACTGCCTCCAGGGCCATGGCGTTCGAGAGGTACCCGCTCGGGCAAGTGACGGCCGCGGCGGCACCCAGGAACGCGGCCAGTCTCCGCTCCAGCTCGGCGACGAGCGGGTGGTTCCCCGTGGTGGTCCGGGAACCGGCGCAGCTCAGACCATCGGAGCCGGCCACCTCCTGGACTACCCGCAGGACGTCGGGGTGGCTGGCGAGGCGGTGGTAGTCGGTCCCGCCGAAGAACAGATAGGGTTTCCCCTCGTGCAGAACCTTTGTCCGATCGAGAAAGCGGAGTTCGGGACCGAGCGCCATAGGGCCTCCCAGGCCGCCCGAGGTCGGGCAGCGTCAACCGAGAGCTTTTGACCGCCAAGACGCCGAGGACGCCAAGGAAAGCGAATGGATTCTCAGGGACCGGTTTCACGCCAAGATCGCAAAGATCGCCAAGGGGGCTTGATTTCAACCTGGTTCTTCTTTGCGTCCTTTGCGCCTTTGCGTGAGAACATCCCCGTCTCTCGCCAAGAACGCAAAGATCTCCAAGAAAAGGCTATGGATTCTCAGGGGCCCGGAACGACCGGGAGCCAATTGAATTCGGCTTCCCTTTGCGTCCTTTGCGTCTTTGCGTGAGGAGCGGGTCTCTCGCCAAGAACGCCAAGGATGGCAAGGTCCAAAAGATTGTTCTCACGCCAAGATCGCAAAGGGGAAATTCCATTCAGGTTCTCTTGGCGGACTTGGCGGCTCGGTGGCGCCTTGGCGGTTAAAGGTTTTTCTCCGAGCTCGTCGCACCGGCGTAGAGATGGCAGACCACCGAGTGTCCCGGCTCCACCTCGACACTGGGCGGTGCGACGTGCCGGCACTGCTCCATCACCTCCGGGCATCTCGGGTGAAACCGGCATCCGCCGGGAACGTTGACGGGGCTGGGTACATCGCCCGAGAGGACCACCAGGGCATGGCGCTTGCTGGGATCCGGCTGGGGGACGGAGGTCAACAGGGCCCGCGTGTACGGGTGCAGGGGGCGCTCGAACAGGGCGTTCCTGGGCGCCGCCTCGACGATCTTGCCCAGATACATGACCGCGACCCGGTGGCTCACGTGCTTGATGACACTCAGGTTGTGCGAGATGAAGAGGTAGGAATAGCCGCGTCGCCGCTGCAGGTCCTTGATGAGGTTGAGGATCTGGGCCTGGACGGAGACATCCAGGGCCGACGTCGGCTCGTCGAAGACGACGAACTCCGGCCCCGTGATCAGCGCCCGCGCGATGCCGATGCGCTGCCGCTGGCCCCCGCTGAACTCGTGCGGGTACCGGTACATGTGGTCCTCGTCGAGGCCCACCTCGGCCAGCATGCTCCGGACCCGGCCGACTACCTCCTCCCCCCGTGCCATCCGGTTGACCTCGAGGGGATACCCCACCGTCTTCTTGACCAGCATCCGGGGATCGAGGGAGGACTGGGGATCCTGAAAGACGATCTGGAGGTTCCGCCGGACCTGGCGGAGCGCCTCTCCCCGCAGCGCCCCGAGGTCTCGTCCGCGATAGAGGACCTTGCCGCGGTCCGGCCGTAGCAGGTTCAGGATGAGATGACCCACCGTCGTCTTTCCGCAGCCGGATTCTCCGACCAGTCCCAGCGTCTCTCCCGCGTGGACCGACAGGCTCACCGAGTCGACGGCCCGCAGGTGCTCCACCCGTCGGCCCAGGAACCCTCCGTGGATGGGGAAGTGCTTCACCAGATCGATGGCCTCGATGACGGGCGTCACGAGCCCTTCCCTCCGCCCCCGTCCGCGTACAGGTGGCAGGCCACCCGGTGGCCGGTGTCGACCTCCCCCAGCCTGGGGACGATCGTGTCGCAGGGACCGAAACGCTCCGCGCACCGGGGATGAAACCGGCACCCTTCCGGTGGATCGACCAACCGGGGAACGATCCCCGGAATGACCTGCAGCAGCTCGCGCTCCCCGTCGAGCGGGGGGATCGCCTGGAGCAGGCCCCGGGTGTAGGGGTGCCGTGGCGCCGCGAACAGCTTGGTCACGGGTGCCGTCTCCACGATCCTGCCGGCGTACATGACGCTCACCCGATCGCAGAGCTGGGCGATGACCCCGAGGTCGTGGGAGATGAAGAGGACCGAGGTCCCGAGCCTCCTGACGAGATCCACCAGGATGGTGAGCACCTGGGCCTGGACCGTCACGTCGAGGGCGGTCGTGGGCTCGTCGGCGATCAGCAGGTCGGGCCGGCAGGACAGCTCCATGGCGATCATCACGCGCTGCCGCATCCCGCCGGACAGCTCGTGGGGGTACTTGGAGAGGACCTGCTCGGGATCGGGCATGTTGACCTGCTGGAGCATCTCCACCGCAGTCCCCCTCGCCCTCTTCCGGTCCACCCCCTGATGGAGCACGATCACCTCCTCCATCTGGTTCCCGACCGTGAAGACCGGGTTGAGGGAGCTCATGGGCTCCTGGAAGATCATCGAGATGTCGTTGCCCCGGATCTCGCGCAGCCGCCGCGGACGGAGCTTGAGGATGTCTTCGCCCTTGAAGAGGATTTCCCCGCTGCTGATCTTTCCGGGGGGCTGGGCGATGAGCCGGAGGATGGAGCGGGCCATCACGGATTTCCCGCAGCCCGTCTCGCCGACCAGCCCCATGATCTCCCCCGGCTCGATGGTCAGATCCACCTCCTCGAGGGCCCGGACCACCCCTTGATGCGTGAAGAATTGGACCGAGAGACGCTTGATCTCCAGCAGCGGTGCGGCCATCGGGCTACCTTCGAATCCGGGGATCGAGAATGTCCCGCAGGGCATCCCCGAGGATATTGAAGCCGATCACGGTCACCAGGATGAACAGGCCCGGAAACGTGGCGTACCACCATTGATCCATCAGGAACTTCCGACCCACGCTGACCATGGCCCCCCACTCGGGCGTCGGGGGCTGCGCCCCGAGCCCGATGAAGCTGAGGGACGCCGCGATCAGGATCGCCTCCCCCAGGACCAGCGTCGCCAGGACGATGACCGAGGCCAGGCAATTCGGCAGGATGTGGTGCAGGATGATCCACAGCCGCTTCGCACCCGCCGCCCGGGCGGCGGCGATGAACTGCCGCTCCTTGACCGCCAGGGCCTCGCCCCGCACCAGCCGGGCGAACTTGGGGATCATCACGAAGGCCACTGCCAGGATGGCATTGTTGAGATCGGGCCCCAGCGCGGCCGCCAGGGCCAGGGCCAGCACCAGGGGGGGGAAGGAGAGGATGACATCCATCACGCGCATGATGAGGTTGTCAACTCGCTGCCCCACATACCCTGAGATGGCCCCGGTGAGCGCCCCCAGGCCTCCCGCAATGAGCACGACCAGAACCCCGATGCGGAGCGAGATCCGGGCGCCGTGCATGATGCGGCTCAGGATGTCCCGCCCCAGCTCATCCGTGCCAAAGAGATGGACGGCCGAGGGGGGCTTGAGCCGCTCCGCCAGGCTTATCCGGATGGGATCGTAGGAGGAGAGCAGCGAGGCAAACACCGCCATGAAGACCATGGCGGCGATGATGATGCAGCCGGCCACGGCGGACGCGTTCCGGCCCAGCAGCTTGAGGGTGAGGAGCAGCTCCCTGATCTGCCACTGGTGCTCTCTGCGAAAGCGGCTCCACATGATCAATACCTGATCTGGGGATCGAGAAAGGCATACAGGACGTCGACCGCTAGATTGAGGAGGACGTAGATCAGGGAGACCACGAGGGTGAAGCCCATGATCGCCGGGAAATCGAGGAAGTTGACCGAATCCACCACATACTTCCCCATCCCCGGCCAGTCGAAGATGGTCTCGGTCAGGATGGCCCCCCCCAGCAGCTCGCCGATCGACAGGCCGGTGATCGTCACCGTGGGGATCATGGCGTTCTTCAGGCCGTGCTTCAACACGACCACCACCTCGCGGATGCCGTTGGCCCGCGCCGTGGTGATGTAATCCAGTCCCATGACCGAGATCATCGCGGAGCGCACGATCCGGGTGATGATCGCCAGGTAGACATAGGAGAGGCAGAAGGCGGGAAGCAGGATGTGGAGAAGGCAGTTGACGAACTTCTCCCCGCTCCCCTCGACCAGAGTATCGATCAGATACATCCCGGTCACGTGGGCGGGCGGGCTCAGCCCCACATCGAGACGCCCCGAGCCGGGCAGCCACCCGAGATCCCGGTAGAAGAGGAGCAGCAGCATCAGCCCGAGCCAGAAGACCGGCATGGAGACGCCCACGACCGAGAAGACCCGCGTGGTGTGGTCGATGGGCCGGTTCCGGCGCAGCGCCGAGATCACCCCCAGGGGCAGACCCACGGCGATGCAGAAGAGCATGCTCACCATGGTGAGCTCGAGGGTCGCCGGGAAGAAATCCTTCAGGTCGTCGAGCACGGGTCGCTGGTTCCGGATGGACTTGCCAAGATCACCCTGCGCCAGCCCGGCGACGTACCGGAGGTACTGTTCCGGCAGGGGCCGATCGAGGCCCATGGAGTGCCTGAGGTTCTGCACCGCCTCGCGGGAGGCCTTCTGCCCCGCCATCATGCGCGCCGGATCACCCGGGATGGCATGGGAAATGATGAAGACCAGCAGCGTCACCCCGATCAGGACCGGGATGGAGTATAGGAGCCGCTTCAGGACGTAGTTCAGGAGGCGCACGGGGGGCGTCGCTGGTTGATCACGGGATTCGCGGGAGGTGTGTCTCACCTGCCCGGGGCCGGGGGGCGGGACCTCCCCTCCCCCCGGCCCAGGACCAATCTCGATCCGAGGATGATCAGTGACCTATTCCTTGGTCATCATCTCGAAATTGTACATCGACTCCAGCATGGGGTTGTAGGCGTAGCCCTTCACCGACTTCCGCATCGGCACAATCGTCTGGGTCTGATGCAGGAAGATGTACGGCGCCTCGTCCATGACGATCTTCGTGGCCTCGTTGTACAGCTTGATCCGCTCCTTCTGGTCGCTCAGCTCCAGGGCCTTCCGGATCAGGGTGTCCACCTTGTCGTTCTTGTAGAAGGCCCGGTTCCCGGGCAGGCCGAAGTTCTTCGAGTCGAACCAGAAGTTCATGAACATGGAGGGGTCGGCATAATCCGGGCTCCAGATGCCCAGACACAGCTCGAAGTCCCCCCGGTCGATCTTGTCTCGGAGCGTCGGGTTGGCCATCAGCTCCGGCTTCAGGGTGACGCCGATATCGGCGAAGTTCGCCTGGAGGATGGTCGCGATCTGCTCCCAAGTGGGCCGACGCTCGGAATAGATCAGCTTCAGCTCGAGGCCGCTGACACCCGCCTCCTTCAAGAGGGCCTTGGCCTTGTTCACGTCCCGGCGATACTGGAAGGCGTCGGGGTTGTAGCCCCACATCCCCTTGGCAATCGGCCCCCGCATCTGGAGACCGCGACCCTGTAGGACGTGGTCGATGATGCCCTGGTAGTCCACGGCGTAGTTCAGGGCCTGGCGGACGAGCTTGTTGCTCAGGCTGGGCTTCTGGGTGTTGAGGTACACGTACTCCACCAGCTGGGAGGGGTACTTGCGCACGACGATGTTCGAGTTCTTCTCGAGCGCGGGAATCTGGTCGATGAGGATGCCCTCGGCGATGTCAATATCCCCCTTCTCAAGGGCCATCCGCTGGTCCGAGGATTCCCGCATGAACCGGACGACGACCTTCTTCAGCTTCGGCTTGGCGCCCCAGTAATTCGGTTTGGCCTCGAGGACCGCCTGCTCGCCCCGCTTCCACTCCGTCATCTTGTACGGGCCGCTGCCGTCGGTGTTCTGGGCCATCCAGCCCTGGGCGAGGTCATTGTCCTTTTCCTGCTTCATCACGTTCGGGTTGACGATGGACGCGGCGTCGGTGGCCAGCGTCTGCAGGAAGGGACCGAAGGGGCTCTTCAGGGTGACCTTCACAGTGTAATCATCCACCACGTCCACGGTCTTGATGGCCCCGAGGTTGTCGGCCGGGCCCTTCCCGATCTTGAGCACCCGCTCGAACGAGAACTTGACGGCCTTGGCATCCAGGGGCGTGCCGTCGTCGAACTTGATCCCCTTCCGGATCTTGATGGTCCACACCAGGCCGTCCGGGGAGGGCTTCCAGGATTCGGCGGCCATGGGCTCAATCTCCGTCGAGCCCTCGCCCTTCACCACCTTGTACTTCACCAGGCGGTCGTAGGACGGATAGATCTGCCTCCAGTCGAAGTTGTCGCTGGAGACGCCGGGGTCCAGGAGGTGGATGTCCGACGTGGCGCCGATGACCAGCGTGTCTTTCCCGGTACCACACCATGCCGCTGGCCCGACGGCAAGCGCGAGGACAGCGATGGTGGCGACGACGAGCAACCGTCTCATGATGCTCCCTCCTTATGAGTGATCCCCACAGCACCAACCCCCATCAACCCGGATTCTTCGCGAACCCGTTCGCGAATCATCGCGGGAATGGCCAAATCCCAATGACCAATGGCGGGCGGGATCGCCCTCCGTTCCCTTGGGAGCGCGCTCGCCTCCCCTTCCCAGCGCTCCAACCGCCCCGGGCCGCGGGTCTCACATCCGCCTGACCGGTGCCGGATTCTTCCACAGCCTCTGAGCAAAAGCAAGGCGAGATGGCTGCCCCGAATCTCCCGGGAGACCGCGGTGCAGGCGGTCGATCGGTTCGGGTGGCAGGGCTGGCGTCGTGTCGCTCTCGACGGCCGGAACGGCTCCTCAGCTCCAACCGCGCCGTGGGTCTGACCTGCCTTCCTTCCGTGCATCCGGCACTATTCGTAGGTCATCGCGCTGTCCCCGCCCGGTCACCTCCTACATGCACGGCGGAACCTCTATCTCTGCCGGCTGATCGAAGTCGTAATAGTCCATCGTCATGCGTCCGGGGCTGCCTGGATCGGCGAGCTCGAGGCGCACCGGCAGTCCGCTGTCGTCTGCGACGTCCAGCCGCGCCGGCCCGTGGAACTGGCCCTTCTCCTTGACGTAGAACCACCGGATAGGAAGTTGGAAAACCGGATAGGAAGTTGGAAATCGGGCGCGGCCGGCAGCGGCGGACCACAGGGAGCATATGACCGCAGAGACGGCCAAGCCAGGGACAGCGACCACGGGAAACGCGACGGTGACGGGGAGGCTACTACCAGCGGAGTGGCGGGTCAAGCGGAATCTTGCGGGTTTTGAGGCAGGGGAAGATCAGACGGGACAGACCGGCGCATCGGCCCCGGCTATACGAGCACCGGATCGGGGATGGGCAGGTCGTCAAAAAGGGCTTCGTAGGACCACTCGCGGAGC
>CAZXXV010000181.1:0-8170 GCA_964644725.1 uncultured bacterium | reverse complement strand
CAAAATGCATGCCCGGCTCTCCTGTTCAAGAAGGACAGTCGATTGCCACGCGGCGGCTCACCTCTTGACCTCTGAAAGGTGTTCTCGAAACCGGGGATCCAACTTGTCGCGCAACACGTCTCCCACAAGGTTAAAAGCCAGCACCGTCAGGACAATGAAGATCCCCGGAAATAGCAGGACACCCGGCGCGCGAGTGATATAGATCCGCCCCTCACTGATCATGTTACCCCAGCTTGGCACCTGAGGTGGAACGCCCACACCGAGGAAATCCAACGAGGCGATCTGCAAGAGCGAAAAGGCGAACGTAAACGTCGCCTGCACGATCACCGGTGAGACCAGGTTCGGCAGAATATGTCGAAGGATAATCCTTCTGTTGTTTGCCCCGATGGACCGAACCGCCTCGACGTACACCTCCTCCTTGATCTTCAACGTCAAGCCGAAAATAATGCGCGCCGTGTGAGTCAGATAGGTGGCACTGACGGCGAGGATCACATTCAAGAGCCCGGGGCCCAAAATAGCGATGAGCGCCAGGGCCAGCAGCAGCGGAGGAAAGGACATCACCACATCCACCAATCGCATGGCAACAAGACCGAATTCCCGGAAGTACCCCGACAACAGTCCGATCAAGATGCCGAAGAATATCGAATAGATCACGACTCCCGACCCGCTGATGATCGTCATGCGCGCTCCGTAGACGGTCCGGCTGTAAATGTCCCTTCCGAAATGGTCGGTCCCGAACCAGTGCTTGGCGCTGGGATTCTGAAGACGATCCACAGCATTCAGCCCCATGGGATCATGCGTTGCGACCACCGGAGCAAATATCGCGAGGAACAATATGACGAGCAACACGCCGGACCCCGCCAGGGCAATCTTTCGCCGGACAAGCGCCTGAAAGAAGTCACGCATGGGGAGGGCTCCTCTTTCAGCTGATCCGGATGCGCGGATCCAGAAACGTGTAGCAGCAGTCGATGAGCAGATTGATGACCATGTACGCTACCGCGATGATGAGAATAACCCCCTGGATCACCGGGTAGTCCCGCCTCAGAACCGACTCGACAACCAGCCTCCCGATGCCCGGCAGCGCGAACACCGTTTCCGTGATCACGGTGCCGGATGCGAGCCCGACGAAGGTAAATCCGATCACCGAGATGACACTGATCAGTGAATTCCGGAACACGTGCTTCAGGGTGACGTTCAATTCTGACAATCCCTTTGCCCGGGCAGTGGTCACATAACCCTCTCTGAGCACATCCAGCATGCTCGCCCTGGTGAGCCGGATGATCAAGGCCGAGTTGGGCGCCGCCAAAGTCACGCAGGGGAGAATGAGATACTTCAGATTCCCCAGGTTTCCACTCTCATATATCAAGGGAAACCCGGAGCTTGGAAGCCAACCGAGCACCACGGCAAAAATTAACATCAGATTCAATCCCAGCCAGAATGTCGGAACCGACGCAGCTAGCATGGCGGCCCCCGAAAAGATTTGATCGGCGAGACTGTTGTACCGTATCGCTGAGATCACACCGATCGGGACACCCACAACCACGATCAGCGCCATCGACAGGACGGCAATGAAGAGGCTGGTTTCAGCACGTTCCACGATGATTCGAAGGACCGGCTTGTGGAAAAAGATGGAGTTGCCGAAGTCCCCCTGCAATATTCCCGTGAACCATCTGGCGAACTGAATATGAATGGGTCTTTCAAAGCCCATTGCCTCTCGCAGGGCCTGAATCTGTTCGGGGGTCGCACTATCGCCCAGCATCACAGCAGCCGGATCCCCCGACATCATATGCATGAATGAAAACACCATCACCGCCGCCAAGATGAAGGTGGGGATCATGCTCAGAAAGCGCTTGCACATGTATTTGAGCATGCTCAGCACCTCGTTCCGGGAGCGAACGATCCGACGTCTTGTGCTAATGCGCTTTCTGCAACACCACCGGCTTCTCGAAGGCTGTTGCTGGGACAGCACGGCGGAGAGGGGTAAGGAAACGAGTCCCTCAGGCGGGTTTCTCCCGAGACTCTGGACGGTCGTGTTAGCCGGGCATTGCTTCCGTCGAAAGGCATTCTCGAAACGACAAATCCACTTCTCGCATCAGCTCTACGGGTGTGGTCGCCAACACAGACGGTCATGCCCGGCAAGGTGTCGATTGCCGGGCATGACCGAAGGATGACTCGATTACTTTCTAAGCCAGACGTTCCAAAATCGGTTGAAATTCAAAAGCGTGGAGTCCCCAACGCCCTGGACCTTGGGGGCGTAGATATCGTACGTGAACTCATCGCCGGTTCTTACCAGCGGAACCTCCTCGTAAAAGAGGGCCTGGAGTTTTTGCAACCCTTCGATACGCTTGGCAGGATCCACCGTGGACGTGAACTCCGTCGTATACTGACGCTTTCGAGGAGTGTCCCACCAACCGGGATACGTTGGGCTCATGAACGTGAATAGCATCGGATCGGGCACGAATCCGTGCGTCGTGTAGAAGAGGTCCCAGAGGTTGGGCTGGGCTCTGCGCGAGACCAATGTGGCCCAGTCATAGATCTGCATGTCAATGTTGAACCCGGCGTCTTTCAACTGCTTCACAATCACAACGCTGGAGTTGTAATGGTCGGTATACGAGGTCGTGCACATGTAGCGAATAGCCTCGCCTTTGTAGCCGGCCTCTCTTGCCAGTGCCTTTGCCCTCTCCGCGTTGCCCTGGCTGTATTTCTCGGTGCCCGCCTTCGTGTACCACATTGTCCCTGGGGGCATCAGGGCTCCATTCAATGCCCAGAGCTTCTGCGCGCCTACCGAGGCACGCATTACTGGCTCCATGTTGATGGCGGCCGCAAGCGCCTGTCGGAGCTTCAGGTTGGTCATCAGGCCCTCTTTCTGATTGAAGAACAGCTCTCCGAATCCGGCCGCCTTTCGAATCATGGTCCGGACTGCCGGGTCCTTTTCCAGGCCTTCGAACAAATCGCCCGGGATATATTCCGCGTAGTCGTAATCCCCGGCCTTTACTCCGTTTACCCGAGTCCCCGGGTCCGGTACGGGGATGAAAACGACCTTGTCGAAATAGGCGTTTCTTTCTCCGGCATAGCCATCGCTTTTTTCGGTCCTTTTGACGTACTTGTCGAAGCGTTCCAGAATGATTTCATGGCCCGTCTTCCACTCCACGAACCGATATGGACCGGTCCCGATATAGTTGCTCGGCGGGATCGGTTCCTTCCTGGCACTTTCGACGACTTCCCTGGGATAGATGACGGGTCCGCCGTTGGCGAAGGCCAACAGCGTCGCCCACGGCGCGAATGGCTCCTTCAAATACATCTTCACACCGTACTTGCCATCCGCCTCCACCTTCTCAACGTACCTGAAGAGGACCGGCCCACGAGCGCCATGCTTCCCCCACCGGTCCAATGAGGCAACCACGTCTGCGGAGGTCAGTTCTTTGCCATTGTGAAAGACCACGCCTTGTCGAAGTTGCATCAGGATCAATTTGCCGCCGTCTCTTACCTCTGCACTCTTGGCGAGAAACGGAACGGGCTCGTATGCTTCGTTGAACGCGAACAGCGTCTCGAAGAAGTGTTGGCTGATGGTGGTGCCGAGGGTAGCGGTCACGACATGCTGATCCAGCGTGGGCGGGGTATCGATCATCGCGTAGCGGAGGGTGCCGCCGACGTTCGGCCTCTCACCCGCAACACCGATACCGTATCCGATCAATCCTGCAACTAGACATAAGGCCAGACAAAAAGCGAATTTCCTAGACATCACAGGCCTCCTTTCCGCGAGAGGGTTGCAAGGTTGTACCTGTTCGGGAAGTGGGGCTCCCACCGATGAATCTCAACCGGGATGCATTTGAAAACAGACATTAGACCCGCCTTCCGGCGGTGTCAACACGAAATCCGCGAATCGCCTTGACACCTTGTCGGACGCTTGGGTATAGTGCCCTCCGGTCGTTTGCCCCAATGCATGAAGGTCATCCGGGCTCGCCTCGCGTCCGGGTTTTCCGGCGATAGCACCCCACGCTCCACGCTTTTCTCATCGCCACGTCCAAGAGGGGGGGTCAGAACGTCATGAAGCGCTACCTGCTCGCCCCGGGCCCCACCCCGATCCCGCCCGAAGTCCTGCAAGCCATGGCCCAGCCCATCATCCACCACCGGGCACCGGAATACGAGGCCCTCTTTGCCGACGTGCGTCGGGACCTCCGCCTCCTCTTCCAGTGCAAGAACGAGGTCCTGATGTTCGCCGCCTCGGGAACGGGGGCCATGGAGGGGGCCGTGGTGAATACCCTCTCCCCCGGCGACCCGGTCGTCGTCGTCCGCGGCGGCAAGTTCGGGGAGCGCTGGGCCGAGATCTGCGAAGCCTATGGGGTGCGCGTCCTGCCCGTGGACGTCCCCTACGGGAAGAGCGTGGACCCGGCCGCCGTCGCCGCAGTCCTGCAGCGCGAGCCCGCCGTGAAGGCCGTCTTCGCCACCCACAGCGAGACCTCCACCGGCGCGGCACACGACATCCAGGCCATCGCCGCCATCGTCCGCAACACGCCCGCCCTCCTGATCGTGGACGCCATCACCAGCCTGGGCGTGATGGACCTGCCCATGGACGCCTGGGGCGTGGACATCGTGGTGGCTGGCTCCCAGAAGGCCCTGATGCTGCCGCCCGGGCTGGCGTTCGCCGCCCTCTCGGACAAGGCCTGGGCCGTGGTCCCCACGGCCCGCCTGCCCAAGTACTACTTCAACTTCACTGCGGAGCGGAAGGCCATCGAGAAGAACCAGAGCGCCTACACGCCCGCGGTCTCGTTGGTCGTGGGCCTGCGCGAGTCCCTGCGCCTCATCCTGGCGGAGGGGCTGCCCAACGTGTTCGCCCGGCACGACCGCCTGGCCCGGGCCACTCGCGCCGGCGTCCAGGCCTTGGGGTTGGGGCTGTTCGCCGAACACCCCGGCTGCGCCTGCACCGCCGTCAAGGCGCCAGCGGGCATCGAGGACGGGGCCATCGTCAAGGGCTTCCGCAAGCGGGGGATCACCATCGCGGGGGGCCAGGGAAGCATGAAGGGAAAGGTCTTCCGGATTGCCCACATGGGGTACGTGGATGGCTTCGACGTTCTCACTGCCCTGGGGGCCCTGGAATTCGTTCTGGCCGACTTGGGCTACCCGGTGAAGTTCGGCGAGGGTGTCCGCGCCGCCCAGCAGATCCTGCGGACGTAGGCTGTTTGTCGAGGGAACCCCATGACCAGTCAGTTCAACCTGCCCGTCGCTCGGGTTCGGGTCCTGGTGACCGATAACCTGTCCCAGCGGGGCGTGGACCTGCTCCGCCAGGCCCCCGGGCTCGAGGTCGAGGTGCGGAGCAAGCTCTCAGCGGAGGAGTTGAGGGCCCTCCTCCGGGACATGGACGCCCTGATCGTGCGGAGCGCCACGCGGGTCACGGCGGACCTCCTGGCGGCGGCACCGAGGCTCAAGGTCGTCGGGCGGGCCGGGGTCGGCGTGGACAACGTGGACCTCCAGGCGGCCACCGCCCGCGGCGTGGTAGTCATGAACACCCCGGGGGGCAACACCGCCAGCGTCGCCGAGCACACGCTGTCCATGCTCCTCAGCCTGGCCAAGCACATCCCCCAGGCCACCGCCTCCATGAAGGGCGGCAAATGGGAGAAGGGCAAGTTCCTCAGCGTGGAGCTGTCGGGCAAGGTCCTGGGGATCATCGGCCTCGGCCGCATCGGCACCGAGGTGGCGAAGCGGGCCAGGGGCTTCAACCTGCGCGTGCTCGCCTATGACCCCTTCAGCAGCGCCGAGGCGGCCCGGTCCCTGGGGGTGGAGCTGGTGGAGTTGCCCGAGCTGTACCGCCAGTCCGATTTCATCACGATCCACACGCCCCTCACGGCCGAGACGAAGAACCTGATCTGCGCCGCCACCATCGCGGAGATGAAGGACGGCGTCCGGATCGTCAACTGCGCCCGCGGCGGCATCGTGAACGAGGCCGATCTGTACGAGGGCCTGCGGAGCGGGAAGGTAGCGGGCGCCGCCCTAGACGTCTTCGAGAAGGAGCCCGTCACCGACAGCCCCCTGTTCGCGCTCCCCAACTTCATCTCGACCCCGCACCTGGGCGCATCCAGCGAGGAGGCGCAGGAGGCGGTGGCGGTCGAGATCGCCCAGCAGGTCATCGACTACGTGCAGAAGGGTATCGTCCGGAACGCGCTGAACGCGCCCTCGGTCCCACTGGAGGTGCTGCGCACGCTGCAGCCGTGGCTGACCCTGGGCGAGAAGCTGGGGCGCCTGGCCTCGCAGCTCTCCGAGGGGCGCCTGGCCGAGATCCACCTGGAATACCGGGGCGAGATCGCCTCACTGGACTGCATCCCGCTGACGGTGGCCACGGTCAAGGGGATCCTGGACCCCATCCACGACAGCGTGAACGCGGTGAACGCCATGGCCATCGCCAGGGGACGCGGCGTCCGGGTGATCGAGAGCAAGTCCACCGAGCCAACCGACTTCGCCAGCCTGATCACGATCACGCTGCAGACCGACCGGGGGAAGACCGAAACGGCGGGCACGCTCTTCAGCCGCCAGGATCCGCGGGTGGTGGAGATCGACGGCTTCCGGCTGGAGGCCGTCCTAGACGGTTACATGCTGATCTTCTCTAACCTGGATGTGCCGGGAGTCATCGGGCGGATCGGCACCCTCCTGGGTCAGAACAACGTGAACATCGCCGGGATGCAGCTCGGGCGCGAGAAGCGGGGCGGCCGTGCCGTCTCCATCGTGAACGTGGACGATCCGATCCCGGGGCCTGTGCTGGGCGAGATCCGGCAGATGCCCAACGTCGTGTACGCCAAGCTCGTCCGCGCGTAAGTCAAAGACGACTATCGCCGGGGGCAGGCACTGTGCTATCCTGCCCCCGTTCGTTTGTGAGGCCATGGGCTTCGGTCACGAGCGATGATCCCTCGCACAGCGATTCCGAAAGGCGTCCGCGTCTTCACGCCGGAGGAGACTGCCCAGCGCCGGGTCGTGGAGGGAAAGCTCCTCTCGGTCTTTCAGCGCTGGGGCTTTCAGGAGATCATCACGCCCACCTTCGAATACCTGGAGGTCTTCGAGCAGCCCACGGCAGAGGATGCCGGCGACCAGATCTTCAAGTTCGTGGACCGGCAGACCGGACGCCTGCTGGCCCTGCGGGAGGACATCACCTCCCAGGTGGCCCGGCTGGTGGCCACCACGTTGCGGCAGGCACCCCTTCCCCTGCGCCTCGCCTACGCGGCGACGGTGTTCCGGTATCACGAGCCACGCGCCGGCCGCCAGCGGGAGTTCGAACAGATCGGCGTCGAGTTGATCGGCCTGGACCTCCCCGAGGCGGACGCCGAGATGATCGCCATGGCCGTGGAGGGATGCCGGGTGGTGGGCCTCCCCGCCTTCCAGATCGACGTGGGCCAGGTGGAGGTGGTGCGTGGCCTCTTGAACGCGCTCCAGCCTCCGGCGGAATTGCGCCGCCGACTGATCTCCGCCATCCGGCGCAAGGCCTCGCTGGAACTGGACCTGCTCCTCGCGGAGGTCCCGGCCGACCCCGGCCTGCTGGAGGCCATCCGCGCCCTTCCTCAGCTGTACGGCCGCCGGGAGATCCTGGACGAAGCCGCGCGGTTGGTCTTTCCTGCGGCCTCACGGGCCGCCCTGGCCAATCTCGCGGAGGTGGTGACCATCCTGGAGAACTACGGGTTGGCGGACCACGTGATCCTGGATCTGGCCGAGACCCATGACTTCGAGTACTACAGCGGCATCGTCTTCGGCGCCTTCGCTCGCGGCTTGGGCTACCAGCTGGCCAGCGGCGGCCGCTACGATCACCTCATCGGGCAATTCGGCTATCCGTGCGCTGCCACCGGGTTCTGCTTTGACCTGGAGCGGGTCCTGGCGGCCCTGACGACAGCCGAGGCTCTGCCCCAGGTGTCCGGGCCCGACGTCCTGCTGATCGATTTCAGCCCGGACAAGCGCGCCGCGCACCGCCTGGCCCGCCTGCTGCGGGACCGCGGGATCGCGGTGGCTCGCGACATCATCAAGCGGGATCTGGCCGGCTCCCTGGCCTATGCCAGAGCCTCCGCCATCCGGCGGGCTGTGATCCTGGGATCCGCGGAACAACCGCCGGAGACCGTGCTCATCCACGACCTCACCACCGAGGCGCAACGCACCTTGCCCCTCGAAACCTTCGTGCAGGCCGTCGCCCAGGGGG
>CAZXXV010000180.1:6192-8187 GCA_964644725.1 uncultured bacterium | reverse complement strand
CGCCAGCATCAATCAGGTGCTCAGCCGGACGGCCATGACCTCCATCACCACCCTGCTGGGGGCCTTGGCCCTCTTCCTGCTCGGCGGCGAGGTCCTTCACGACTTCGCCTTCACCCTCCTGGTCGGGATCATCATGGGGACGTACTCCTCCTGGTTCGTGGCCTCCCCCATCATCTACGAGTGGCGGGTGCGGACCGAAGCCGCCCGCCGCGCCCGGCGCTGAGGCCGGGGACGCGGCCACCGGTGGCAGGGAGCCCAGGCACGAGCAAGCGCTGGCGAATCGCGGACGGTCCGCCAGAGGCCGCCGCCGCGGCCCTGGCCCGGGGACTGGATGTCCCGCCCCTCCTGGCACGCCTCCTCATCCGTCGCGGCTGCGACACACCCGAGGCCGCGCGGACCTTCCTGCATGCTCCACTCACGGCCCTGCACGATCCCCGGCGGATGCTCGGCATGGATGCGGCCGTGGATCGCCTGCGGGCGGCCGTGGCGCGGCGCGAGCCGATTCTCATCTGCGGGGACTACGACGTGGACGGCGTCAGCGGGGTCGCCCTGCTGGTGAGTGGCCTGCGCCGGGCGGGGGGCGAGGTGGAATATACTGTGCCCCGGCGCCTGGAACACGGGTACGGGCTGCACGTGAGCATCGCCGAGCAGGCGGCAGACGCGGGCGTCCGGGTCCTGGTCACGGTGGATCACGGCATCTCCGCGTACGAGGCGGTGGCTCTGGCGCGCGCGCGCGGGATGGACGTGATCATCTGCGACCACCACCTGCCCCCGTCCGCCCCCGGCGGACTGCCCCCTGCCACCGCCATCCTCAACCCACGCCAAGCCGGCTGTGCCTACCCGTTCAAGGACCTCTGCGGGGTAGGGATTGCGTTCAAGCTGCTACAGGCGCTCTTCGGGACGGAAGCGAGAGAGGAGCTGTGGCCTTTCCTGGATCTCGTCGCCCTGGGCACCATCGCCGACCTGGTCCCCCTGCTGGGAGAGAACCGGATCCTGGTGAAGCATGGCCTAGCCCAGCTTGCCGGCACGACCCGTCCCGGCCTCCGAGCCCTGGCCCAAGTGGCCGGGATTCCGCTGTCCGCCCCGGGCGGACTGGGAGTGGGCCGCGTGGCCTTCGGGCTGGCCCCCCGGATCAACGCGGCCGGCCGCCTGGATGACGCGACGGCTGCGGTCCGTCTGCTACTCACCCATGACCCGTTCGAGGCGCGGGAGCTTGCGGCAGATCTGGATCGGCAGAACCGGGAGCGGCAGGAACTCGAGGGCTCCATCCTGGCAGAGGCGTTAGCCCAGGCCGATGCGGAGTCCGCCAAAGGCGGACGGGATCGCGCCATTGTCCTGGCATCACCGGCATGGCATCCGGGCGTGATCGGGATCGTGGCGGCACGCCTGGTGGAGCGGTTCGGGCGTCCGGTCGCACTGATCGGGACCAGCGGCCAGGAGGCTCGGGGCTCGGCGCGCAGCGCTGCCGGCTGGCACATCGCCGACGCCCTGGGACGTTGCGCGGACCTCCTCCTGCACTATGGAGGACACCGCGCGGCGGCTGGCTTCTCCATCCGCCCGGATCGGATCGAGGCGTTCCGCGCGCGCTTTCTGTCCCTGGCCGCCCAAGAATTGTCGGACGACGATCTCGTCCCCTCGCTGCTTGCGGACGCGGAGGTTTCCCTGGACATGTTGGATCTCGCGCTGGCCGACAGCCTGGCGCAGTTGGGGCCGCACGGGGTGGGAAACCCGGAACCGCTCTTGGTCGCGCGGAGACTCCAGGTGATGCGGTCGCCCCGGCGGGTGGGGCAGAATCACCTGAAAATGAGGGTGCGACAGTCCCCCAGGGATGGACAGGTCGTGGAGGCCATCGGATTCAACCTGGGGTCCTATGCCGACGTCCTGAACCAGCCATCCTCGCCCTGGATAGACCTCGCCTTCGTTCCCGAGCGAAATTCATGGAATGATCGGGAAATCCTCCAGCTCCGTGTGAAGGATTTGCGCCTCTTGGACAGC
>CAZXXV010000180.1:0-6092 GCA_964644725.1 uncultured bacterium | reverse complement strand
GAATGATCGGGAAATCCTCCAGCTCCGTGTGAAGGATTTGCGCCTCTTGGACAGCTCCGAACGTTGAAACGTTGGAACGTGTAAACGTCAGCGCCGAAGAGCTCGGGGAGTGCCCGACAGATGGCGGGATGGTTTTTTCTTGACAAGGCCTGAACAGGAGTGTAGTTACGCGAACGGATAACCCCAGCGGGGACGCGATGTTCCACGATAACCTGGTTGTCCGGACTCAGGTTTGGAGCCGTCCCGGCTGGGCAGGTATTACTCCCGACTGAGGATTCGACGCGAGACGATGCAGGCCGGCATTCACCAAATGTTCCGCGAGAGCGCGGAGGTGAAGCTCCGCTTTGCGGAGGAATACGCCCCTCGGATCGAAGCCGTGGCCCGGCGCATGGCCGATGTTCTCCGGCGGGGAGGAAAGCTCCTGTTCTTCGGAAACGGGGGCAGCGCAGCGGATGCCCAGCACCTGGCGGCGGAGTTCGTGAATCGGTTCCTGCGGGATCGCGGCCCGCTGGCGGCAGTGGCCCTTACGACGGACACTTCCGCGCTGACCAGCATCGGGAACGATCTGGGATTCGACCAGGTTTTTGCGCGACAGGTTGAGGCGTTGGCGCGTCCGGGAGACCTGGTGGTGGCCATCAGCACCAGCGGGAATTCGCCCAACGTGCTTCGGGGCGTCGAGGCTGCTCGGCGGCTGGGCTGCGCCACCGTGGGGCTGACGGGGGGCTCCGGGGGCCTTTTGGCGACCGCCGTGGACGAGGTCTTCGTGGTCCCCAGTACCGAAACACCTCGGATTCAGGAGACGCACATCACGCTGGGCCATGCCTTGTGCGCCGTGGTTGACGAAATCCTGCTGTCGGTCGGCGATCCGGCGGCAGGGACGCGGGATGGCTGAGGGTGGCGGGGTCGAATGGCTAAGTGGTGGAAACTCCACGATGGCGGGGTCAGGCGAAAGGGCAGCCTTGCCGCTTCCGTTTCGGGGCCTGTGAGGGGAACTGATGCCTACTCTCCAGGGGCTCCGTCATGCGGGGGACGTGAGCGGCGACGAATTCTGTGTTTCTGGCTGGTGGTAATGCTGCTCTCCGGATTGGGCACTTCGACGCCCGCGGCGCCGAACCGATCTGGCATTCTGAGCCAGCACGGGGTCCGCAGCGTCCGAATGAGTGTTCCGCTGCGGCATCGTACCCGCGTGTCATCACCCGTTCTGGAGTCCTTGGATCTCCCGCGGCCCGTGCCAATGCAAAGCCTGGCACAAGTCAATGCGGCTTCGGCCATTCTGGTGGACGCGGTGACCGGGGAGGTGCTTTTCGAGCAAAATGCGGATGAGCCCCGTCCACCCGCGAGCATCACCAAGATCCTAACTGCCCTGGTGATTCTCGAACGAGGGCGTCTCACGGATACGGTGGTGGTGAGCCAGGGGGTGGCCAACGTCGGCGGGCACAGGCTGGGGCTCCGCCGCGGACAGCGGGTCTCGCTGGAAGATCTTTTGGCAGCGATCCTGATTCGATCGGCCAACGATGCCGCCATGGCCGCGGCCGAGCATGTGGGGCGCGGGGCGACCGGGTTTGTGGCGCTGATGAACGCCAAGGCGCAGGAGCTTGGCATGTACCACAGTCACTTCGAGAACCCACACGGCCTGGATGAGTCGAGTCACTATACCACTGCCCGGGATATGGCCCTGCTCACGCGGGTTACCATGGAGCATCCCTCCTTTGCGCAACTCGTGCGGACTCGGGAGACCACCGTCACGATCTGGCAGTCCGGCCCCCGGGGTCTGCTGCCCCGGGTGCGCACCATCCAGAATCACAACAAATTGCTCGGTCACCTGGAGGGCGCGGACGGGGTCAAGACCGGGTACACGGATGCGGCGGGGCGGTGCCTGGTGGCGTCGGCCAGCCGGGGCGGCCAGCGGATGATCGCGGTGCTGATGAAGGATCCGCAGCGGTGGACGGACGCGGCCACGCTCCTGGAGTTCGGGTTTGAGGCCGCCGGCGGGGCAGCCCGGACCACGGGCGCGCCGTGGCGCGTGGCAGGAATTGGGGGCAGCCGCGGCTGAGCCGCCGGCCCCCACGGAGGAGTCCCCATGAAACGAAGAGGCGGTGGCACCCTCGGCAAGCTCGGGCTGATCGTAGTCTGCCTGGTCGTTTCCGTGGCGGCGGCCGAGGCCCAGACCCCGGCACCGGGGCCCGGGGCGCCGGCCCCTGTGGGGAGCGAGGGCACGTACGTCGTGAAGAAAGGCGATACGCTTTGGGGGATCGCCAAGAGCCTTCTCAACGATCCGTTCCTCTGGCCCCAGATCTGGGAGCGTAACCCCTTCATCACCGATCCCAACTGGATCTATCCTGGCGACACGTTGGCCATTCCTGGGCGAGAGCCCGCGCCGGCTCCTGTAGCAGAGGCGCCAAAGCCCGAACCACCCAAGGAGGCGCCCAAGGAAGAGGCCAAGGCCCCCGCTCCGGCGCCCCCGGCTCCGCCGCCGGCACCTGAAACCATCCTGGCCCCCCCGTCGCCGGTCCCGCCCGCCAGCCAGATGGCCATCGCCTGCTACCCTGTTCTCCTCGAAGAGGGGGCCATGGAGAAGGCGAGCATTGGCACCATCGTCAAAAGCGGTGACAGCCGCCTGCTGATTTCCCAAGAAGATTACGTTTCCGTCGGCCTGGAAGGAGAGCAAGTCCCAAAGGTGGGGGACCGCCTGGCCGTCGTTCGGGGAGGCAGGCGCGTGGTCCATCCATGGGAGAAGAACGCCCTGGGGCGCGCCCTCAATACCCTGGGCATCCTCGAGGTCACGGAGGTGCGGGACAGGACCGTTCGTGCGCGCGTCATCTACAGCTGTGAGGCCATTAACGTGGGGGACCAGGTCGCCCCGCTGGCCCTGGCTCCGTTCCCCGAAGACAAGGTCGCCCAACCGACCACCCGGCAGGTCGAGGGAATCGTTGTGGAGAACCCGCGCGCACTGCAAATGCTCGGCCTCCAGCACGTAGTGTATCTGAATGTCGGAAAGAGCCAGGGAATCGGCCCGGGCGACGTATTCGCCATTTACCGGCCAACTGCCCCGATCGGAAGCCGCGTGACGGGCCAGGTGTTCCCTATCCCCCCGGAGCGCCTGGGCGAGGCAGTGGTCATCCGCGTGACCGACAGCGCCTGCACGGCGGTCATCTGGGCGAGCGCCAAGGAAATCCGGGCTGGCGATTGGGTGGTCCTGAGCCGGCAGATTCAACCCTAGGAGGGATCCGCCCTCCGTTCGTGAGTCCGGGTTCGGTACGTGCGGGAACCGGAGGGACGGACGAGCCGTCATCCCGGCGGAGTACGCTCGGAGGAAAGCGGGGTCGGCCCGTGAAAAGCGACGCCCGGCCCCGGAGGGCGGCGGGAAGTCCTGCCACGGAGGCGGCAGAGCGAGAAGCGCGCTGGACCCTCGCATTGGTGCCCCAACTGGGGGGCGTGGCGCTCAAGGGATTGCTCTCGACCTTCGGGTCCGCCGTCAAGGCCTGGGAGGCGACACCGCAGGCCCTGCAGGCCGTGCCGGGGATCAGCCGGGGGATGGCGCAGGCGATGCACCGCTTCCCGCGAGCGCGAGCGCTCCAGGACGATCAGGCGCGTGTGGCGCAGGCCGGGGTGCGGGTGATCGTTTGGGGGGACGCAGATTACCCCACGCGCCTCCAGGAGATTGCGTCGGCACCGCCGGTCCTCTACCTCCGGGGGACGCTGGAGCGGGAGGATGACGCCGCCATAGCCATCGTGGGGGCAAGGCACGCCACGGCCTATGGCGAGACCGTGGCGCGCGAGCTGGCGGGTGAACTCTCTCGCCGGGGCCTCACTATCGTGAGCGGCCTGGCGCGGGGTATCGACGCCGCGGCCCACCGGGGAGCCCTGGAGGCCGGTGGCCGGACGCTGGCGGTTCTGGGGAGCGGCCTGGACCAGATCTACCCGCCGGAGCATACGGGGCTGGCGGGCGAGGTGGCCGCGCACGGGGCCGTCATCAGCGAGTTTGCCCTGGGCACCCCGCCGCTCCGATTGCATTTCCCGCGGCGCAACCGCATCATCAGCGGCCTGAGCCTGGGGGTCATCGTGGTGGAGGCTGGCGTGGGCAGTGGCGCCCTCATCACCGCGCACCACGCGCTGGAGCAGGGACGCGAGGTCTTTGCCGTTCCCGGTCGGGTCCATGCCCGCTACAGCGAGGGATGCAACCGGCTCATCAAGGCCGGTGCCAAGCTGGTGGAAACCTGGGAGGACGTGCTGAGCGAGGTGGCGCCGCAGTTGCGGCGCTCATGTCCGCGGCGGGCCGCGGCCCCACCACCCCCCGCGCTGACTCCGGCTGAGCAACAGGTGTACACCATCCTGGCCGAAGGACCGCTGCACATCGACGCGCTCATCGTCCGGGCCGACCTCCCCGGAGGGCGGGTGGCCTCCGCCCTGGTGAGTTTGGAGATGAAGGGCCTCGTGCGCCAGTTGAGCGGTAAGGTGTTCGAGCGGCACGACAGCAGCTAGGGCTGCGGCCCGCAGCATCGGGAGGTCGAAACACCCAAGGCCGATGCGGGCTTTGGGTTTTCGCGTCTTGAGGGAGAGCAGCCTTCAGCGGTCAGCATTCAGCTTTCAGATTCAGAACTGAACGGAGCTGAAAGCTGATGGCTGAGGGCTGACGGCTTCATTCAGAGGGAGTACCAACGCGTGGCAAAGTCGCTGGTGATCGTCGAATCCCCGGCCAAGGCCAAGACCATCAACAAGTTCCTGGGCAGAAACTACGTGGTCAAGGCGTCCATGGGACACGTGCGGGATTTGCCCGTCAAGTCCCTGTCCGTGGACGTGGAGCGCGACTTCAAGCCCGAGTACAAAGTGGTCCCGGGACGCGAGAAGGTCCTGGCAGATCTCAAGAAGGCGGCCAAGACCTCGGACGCCATCTACCTGGCGGCCGATCCCGACCGCGAGGGCGAGGCCATCTGCTGGCACCTGGCCGAAGAGCTGAAGCGCCTGCGGAAGCCGATCCATCGCGTGATGTTCAACGAGATCACGAAACGGGCGGTCCAGGAGGCCTTTACCCATCCCGGCCGGATCGACCCGCAGAAGGTGGATGCGCAGCAGGCGCGGCGGATCCTGGACCGGCTGGTGGGCTACCAGATCAGCCCCCTCTTGTGGGAGAAGGTCCGACGCGGGATCTCGGCCGGCCGGGTGCAGTCGGTGGCATTGCGCCTGGTGGTGGACCGCGAGAAGGAGATCCGGGCCTTCGTCGCAGAAGAGTACTGGACCATCACGGCCCAGCTCACCCGACGAGACGGGGTCGGCCCCGAGTTCCCCGCCAAGCTCGCCCGGGTGAACGGAGAGAAGGCCAGCATCCCCTCGCAGCAGGAGGCGGATCGGATCCTGGCAGACCTCGAGCCCATCCGGGGCGAGTTCCGGGTGGCCAGCCTGGTGCGGAAGGAGAAGCGGCGGAATCCCGTCCCTCCTTTCACCACCAGCAAGCTGCAGCAGGAGGCGGCGCGCAAGCTCCGCTTCACGGCCCGGAAGACGATGCAGGTGGCGCAGCAGCTGTACGAGGGGATCGAGGTGGGGGACGAGGGGGCCGTGGGCCTCATCACCTACATGCGCACCGACTCCACGCGGATCGCGCCGGAAGCCCAGGCGGAGGCCCGGAAGCTCATCGCGCAGCGCTACGGCGCGCAGTTTTTGCCGGAGAAGCCGCCGAAGTATCGGAGCGGCAAGGGCGCGCAGGAGGCCCACGAGGCCATCCGTCCGACCTCGGTCCTGCGCGAGCCGGGCCAGGTGGCGTCCTACCTCACCCGGGAGCAGCTCCTCCTGTACACCCTGATCTGGAACCGCTTCGTGGCCTCCCAGATGCGTCCGGCCCTGTTCGACACCACGACGGCGGACATCGTGGCGGGGCGGTACACCTTCCGGGCTAGCGGCCAGCACATGACGTTCCCGGGCTTCATGCAGGTGTACGTGGAGGGGAGGGACGAGCCCGCCCGGGACGAGTCCGCCAAAGGCGGAGAGGCGGAGTCGGAGGAAGACGAGGAGCGGAGCCTGCCGCCGCTCGAGGAAGGCCTGACCCTCCTCTGCCAGGGCCTCACGCCCGAACAGCATTTCACCCAGCCGCCGCCCCG
>CAZXXV010000179.1:0-8208 GCA_964644725.1 uncultured bacterium | reverse complement strand
AGGGGGAAGAAGGTCGAGATCAGAGTCGAGTAACATGGTATGATGTACGGGCAGGGCGGGATGGGCCTGCCCCGCCCTGGGGATGTCCCACGGCAGGCCGAAAAGGGGGGGCCGCGGATGAACTGGTTGCGGAAACAGGAATGGCCCTGGTGGCAGGCGGGGCTGCTCTTGGGCCTGCTGAACATGGTCGCCTTCTACACGGCGAACTATTACCTCTCGGTCTCGACGACATTCTCGCGAGCTGCCGGGATGGTGGTGGGCGTCGTGGCTCCGGCCCACGTGGCGGCCAACGCGTACTGGAAAATGGTCAAGCCCATCGTGGACTGGCAGTTCATGCTGGTCATCGGGATCCCGATCGGGGCCTACCTTGCGGCCCGGCTGAGCCAGCGTGTCATCACCTTCAGCACGAAGCTCCCGGAGTTGTGGGTCAACCGCTTCGGGACCAGCGCGGGGCGACGGTGGGTCCTGGGACTTCTTGGCGGGATCCTGGTGGGCTTTGGCGCCCGCTTTGCGGATGGGTGAACGAGTGGCCACGGGCTCAGTGGGGGCCTGCAGCTTGCCGTCAGCAGCTGGATCTTCCTGGTTGCCATGATGCTGTCTGGGATCGTGGCGGCGCGATTCATTTTCCGGAGGGCATGAGCATGGGGCCGCTGGACATCAGCGGACCGGCCCGGCTCCTCCTGGGGCTGGCGACGGGTATCGCGTTCGGATTTATCCTACAAAAGGGGCAGGTCACGCGCTACGAGAAGATCGTGGCCTTCTTTCGCCTGACCGACCTCACGGTTCTCAAGGTCATGTTCGGGGGGATCCTGACGGGGATGGTGGGCGTCTATTCCCTGCATGACGTCGGCCTCGTGAACCTGCACATCAAGCCCGCGATCCTGACCGCCAATATCCTCGGTGGCGTGATCTTCGGCGTGGGCATGCTCCTCCTCGGGTTCTGACCCGGCACCTGCGCCGGGGCCTTCGGTGAAGGCCGAGTGGACGGGTTGTTGCGGGGCATCCTGGGGATCCTGATCGGGGCCTGGTTGTACGCGGAGGTCTACCCCCTCATCCAGGGAAACGTGCTCAAGGTCGGCGACTACGGCAAGCTCACCTTCCCGGGGCTCGTGGGGGTGAACCCGTGGGCCCTGATCGTCCCCTTGGTTCTCGTCTGTGGGGGTGTCCTCTTCTGGCTCGACCGGAAAGGATTCTGAGGCCGGAAAGAGCAGGGCCGCTCTCACGGGGATGTGGCTGTCCGTTGTGGACTGGTGCGGTGCTTCGCGCCGCGCTTTCGAGTGAAAGCATGCGTGGAAAGGAGGAGATTTCATGGAACCCCTGGTTGCAGAGAAAGTTGCTCCGAGCATGCCGCGCCTCGGCTCTCTGGCGCCTGACTTCCAAGCAGAGACCACCCATGGCACCATTCGCTTGGAAGACTTTCGGGGAAGCTGGTTGATCCTGTTCTCGCATCCGGCCGACTTTACGCCCGTCTGCACCACCGAGTTCGTCGCCTTCGCGCAGATCGCGCCCGAGCTGAAGAAGCGCAACGTGGAGCTGATGGGGCTCAGCATCGACAGCACCTATTCCCACATCGCCTGGGTCCGCAACATCGAACAGCACTTCGGCGTCAAGATCCCCTTCCCCGTCATCGCCGACCTCAACAAGGAGGTGGCGACACTCTATGGGATGATCATGCCCGGCGAGAGCAAGACGGAGACCAGCCGCTGCGTCTTCGTCATCGATCCCAACGGGATCCTGCGGGCCATGATCTACTATCCGCTCACGACGGGTCGCAACATGGATGAGATCTTGCGCCTGATTGACGCCTTGCAGACCACCGACAAGCACGGCGTCGCCACGCCGGCCAACTGGCGGCCCGGGGAGAAGGTCATCGTCCCGCCGCCCAAGACGACCGAGGCGGCCGAGGAGCGAGTACGCGCCGGGTACGAGTGCAAGGACTGGTACTTCTGCCGGAAGACGGTCTGAAGGGGAGGCGACCATGGGCTGCATCAATGCCGACGGGACCCTGATCGCGGCGGCCACCAAGCTATTACGTGCCATGCAGAGTCCGATCAGCCTGGAGGACGCTGCGCGGCAAACCGAGCTCCCCTTGTACCGCGTGCGCAGTAGCATGCGCGAGTTCCTGCAGGCCAGGCTGGTCGAGGAAAAGGACGGGAGATTCGTCGTCACCGCCGCTGGCAAGGCGCGCATCAGCACGCAACCGTAATCCGGTCAGCTACCTGACACTTCCGGCGCGGCGAGGGTTTCGGCGAGACATCGGCTCACCTCCCAGGACGGCGCCAGCGCCAAAAGCCTTTCTGGTCCCCGCAATGCTTATCACGTCCTCGTGGATCATCCGCCGAATGCACAGGACCCGGCGAAGATCATCGTTTGAGAACAGCCGCTGGAGGCACCGGCGCTTCGGTCGCAGGAGGCCAGCCGCCTCGTACAGACGAATCGTCCGTGGGTGCAGGCCCAGGATCTGGGCCGCCACGCTGATCGAATGATAGGCGGGTGCGCCGTTGGGGAGAAGTAGGGTCGGTTTCGTGGCAGGAATACCGGTGTTCAGGGTCGCATCAGTATGGTAGGTTGCGGTGTGGCCAATCCCAGGGGCAAGAGCTGTGTCGGCCTGCGGGAGTGCGGTGACAAGGAACTTGTCCAGGGTGGCTCTGCGTTCTATATTTTTGCTATTGAGCGGGTCAGCCACACACCCGGACAGGTCAGTACAAAACGGACCGGATCGGTGGGGAAAGGAGGTGAGGTTGGAGCAGAAGGGATGGGGCGCCTACGGTCCCGGAGTGATCGTCGGCCTTGTCGTGGCAGCAACGTTCTTCCTGGCCCTAAGGGAGGTGGTAAGGCTCCGGTGGTGGGCTTACCGGATTGGTGTTGACGGGAATGTGGGTCTCACGATTTGTTGAGCGTGTGACGCAGGAGGTGCAACATGGTAGAGAAGAAGGGTGCAAAGGAAAAAAGGGCTGCGTCGGATGAAATGACGCGGCGGGGATTTCTGAAGTACAGCACGACATTAGGGGGGGCCGTGGCGATGAGCGGCATTACGTTCCAGACCGCCGCGGCTGTTGATCTCGATCGCAGGGAGGCGTCCGGGAAGTTCCGGGTGCTCGGGTGTAACCCCGAGACCTCCACCGATGGGTATTGGGACAATTCAACGCCCCCTGTGCTTCGAGTGAACTCCGGCGATGTCATCGAAGTTGAAACGGGAACGCATCTGATGGGCCGGATGGTGCCGGGGGCGGATATCAACGACTGGATGAGGTGGTTCAAGGAGGTCATCAGTAAGACCGAGGAGACCTACACCTATCCTGATCCGTTGGCGGGCGCCAAGAAACTCAAGCGCGGTGCGGGCCACCACCACCTGACGGGCCCGATTTACGTCAATGGGGCAGAGCCAGGTGATGCCCTCCAGATCGAGATACTCGACATGGTGCCAACCGCCTACGGTTTCAACTTGAACCCGGAGACGTCCTTTGTGAAGCTCGGGCTGCTGGCCGATGATTATCCGAAGGGAAAGGTCCGCTGGTACCGCGTGGATCTGAAGAATATGAAGTTCGAGTTTGTCCCCGGCATTGAGATCCCGGTCCGCCCGTTCCCAGGAACGATCGGTGTGGAACTTCCAGACGCGGGGATGTGGAGCAACGTGCCTCCCGGACGGCATGGCGGCAACATGGACAACAAGGACATCGTTGCGGGAACGGTCTTGTACCTTCCGGTGTGGGTGAAGGGTGCAGGCCTCAAGACAGGAGATTCACACTTCGCCCAAGGTCATGGCGAAGTGAACTTGAATGCGCTCGAAGGCGCGTTCAGGAACATGACGATGAGGGTGACTGTTCGGAAGGACCTCAAAGAGCTGGTGGACTGGCCCATGGCGTCCTCGCCCACCCACTGGATCATCATGGGCTTCCACACGGACTTGTTGGAATCGTGCAAGATGGCGGTGCGGAAGGCAATACGCTTCTTGAACAAGCATTATGGGCTCGAGGAAATGGAGGCGTACGCATTCTGCAGCATGGCCGTGGACCTGCATGTGACCCAACTCGTGGACTACGCACTCGGGATCCACGCCATGATTCCCAAGACGTGCTTTGTGGGGAGTCAATACGCCCAGAAGAACGCCCTGCTCCTTTAGGCATGCTGGAGATCGCCTTGGCCGTGTTTGGTGTGGTCCGAAGCGGACGGTGACGCCGCGGGTACCTGGCATTGCGACAGGGCGAGAGGTGCAATGATCGGTTTCTGACTGAGGAGGCGATCACCGAGAGTTGCGTGAGTTGGAGCAGGAGGGGGGAGGAGATCAGATGAAGTGCGGCGGTCCTTGAAATCTACGGAGGCCGAAGAGGCGCTCCGGGGCTCGCGCGTGGCCGCGTGGCTGCCCGAGGCGGAATGGGAGTGGGACGATCGGGTGCCGTCCAACCTCTGGCCGTGTGAACTGCTCCCAGACCGGCGGGAGGGCCCGGCGCCTCCGGCATCCCCGAAGGTCAGCCATCCTGAAACGGAAGATCTCAGCCCCACCTGAGAAGAAAACCGGCGGACAAGTTGGGTCGCCGGTTTGTTTCTTACGAACATGGTCCAAGACGCGAAACTCGCTAGTGATAAGTTCTAACAGCAACCCCCAAGAAGTATCACGGTTCCCACTTCAGGATCACAATGCTCTCCCGGGCTGCGGTTCGACCAAATTTCTCCATCTGCTGGGCACTATTCCCCCGATAGCCGATCACCCAAGCAAGAGGGGGCCAGGCTTGCGTAATTGCGTAACTGGCTCGGTCAATACTCCAATGGGGGGTCCCAAAGAGTGAGCCTGGCCCGGGTGCGGTTGTTCCATTACTGGTCGCGGAGCCGGCGAAGGATAGCGGCTTCAATCTTCGCGCGCGGGGCGGCGACAATCATGGTGTCGAGGAGCTGGCCATCTCTGAACAAGAGCAGGGTCAGGATGCTCTGGATGCCGAGCCGCGCCGTCGACTGGGAGGCCGTGGAGAGTGTCCTGGCGGGGGCGTACGATCGCGCGGTGGGCCGGCAGGCGGCTCAGGCCGCCGCGGTCGCGTGCTCCAGGCCGTACTGGTAGCCGCGGTCGAAGGCCTTGAGGTTCAGCTCTTCGGTGCCCGCGGGGACCGACGACTTCACCGCCTGGCGCATCGCGTCCACGTTGATGAGCTTGGTCACCGCGGCGAAGAACCCGACCACCACGATATTGAGCACCATCTTGCGGCCGAGTTCCTCCGCGATGCGCGTCGCGGGGACGCCATAGACCTTCACCGTCTTGGGCAGGTCCTGTGTCTTGACCAGATCCTGCTCGACGATGAGGATGCCGTCCTCCTTGAGCTCGGGGCCGAACCTGTTGTAGGCGTCCTGCGACAGGCTCACCATGATGTCGGGTCTCGTCACGTACGGGTACAGGATCTTGCCGTCGGAGACGATGACCTGCGCCGAGCAGGCGCTGCCGCGCGCCTCGGGCCCGAAAGCCTGCGTGAGGGTGGCGTCCTTCTTGTCGTAGAGCGCTGCGGCCTTGCCGATGATCATGCCGGCGAGGATGACGCCCTGACCGCCGAAGCCCCCGATCTTGATCTCTGTCGTGGCCATGGCCTGGCCTCCTAGCCCTCGGCCGGGGCCGGCTTGCCCCCGCCGTTCTGCGGCCCGAAACCGGTCGGGTACGGGGTGAACTTGGGCCCCAGCGCCGCCGCGTGGCGCTCGTTATACGCTTCGATGAAGGTGGGCCGCTCCCGGTCCACGAACTTGCCGATGATGATCTCGCCCTGGTAGGCGATCCCGACCTCGCGCGTGTCGGCGCCGTTCTTCAGCACCGACTTCTCGGCGTAGTACTTCATGGCGTCGAGGCCGTCACCCAGCCGGTTGCGGCGCGCGTAGAGCGTGGGGCAAGGCGAGATGATCTCGATGAAGCTGAAGCCGCGCTTGTTCAGCGCCTCGCGCATCGACTTGGCGACCTGGCGCACGTGGTACGAGGTCCAGCGGGCCACGTACGTCGCGCCGCACGAGTCGGCGAGGTAGGGCAGGTTGAACGGGTGCTCGAAGGCGCCGTAGGGCGTGGTCGAGGCCACCGCGGGCGACGGCGTGGTCGGCGTCACCTGCCCGCCGGTCATGCCGTAGGTGAAGTTGTTGACGCACACCACCGCGATGTCGATGTTGCGCCGTGCCGCGTGGATGAAGTGGTTGCCGCCGATGGCGATGAGGTCGCCGTCGCCCGAGTAGACGATCACCTTCAACTCGGGGTTGGCGAGCTTCAGGCCAGTGGCGAAGGGGATGGGGCGTCCGTGGGTGGTGTGGAACGAGTCGAGGTTGAGGTATCCGGCGACGCGGCCGGTGCAGCCGATCCCCGAGACGACGACGATCTTGTCGAGGTTGAGGCCACACTGGGAGACGGCGCGGGCGAAGCAGTTGACGGTGGTGCCGATGCCGCACCCCGGGCACCAGATACTCGGCATGCGGTCCATCCGCAGGAACGGGTTGACCGGGTTTTCCCCGGTCTCGGGCTTGGTCAGGGGGATGTCGGTGCTCACTGCTACACCTCCACGCCCGCGAAGGCCTCGCTGGGCCGCCGCGCGAACCTGGCGGCCAGGATGGCCTCGGCGATGTCCTTGGGATCATGCACGTTGCCGCCGCCATGGCCGCACAGGACGACGGGGCAGGCGCCCTTCACCGCGCGCTCCACCTCCCGCACCATCTGGCCGTAGTTCATCTCGACCACGACCAGCGCCTTCACCCGGCGCGCGAGGTCCGCGACGCGCTTCTCGGGGAACGGCCACGCTACCACCAGCCGGTGGAGGCCGACTCTCGCCCCCTTCTGTCGCGCCAGCTCCATGCCGCGGAGCGCCACGCGCGAGGAGATGCCGTAGGAGATCACCACCACCTCGGCGCCGTCGACGTCGGTCTCCTCGTAGCGGACGATCTCGTCGGCGTGCAGGCGGATCTTGTTGACCAGCCGGCGGATCAGCTTCTCCTGCGCCTGCCAGTTCATCGCAGGGTAGCCCTTCTCGTTATGGGTGAGGCCGGTGATGTGCACCCGATACCCGTCGCCGGCCTTGATCATGTCCGGCACCATGTCGTGGTTCGCGAGGAACGGCAGGTATTCGCCCGACTTCTTGGTCGTGAAGCGCCGCGGGTAGACCTCGATCTGGTCCGCCGCCGGGATGATCACCCGCTCGGTCATGTGGCCGATGCACTCGTCAAGCATGACCAGCGCCGGGACGCGGTACTTCTCCGACAGGTTGAAGGCGTGGATGGTGAGGTCGAAGGTCTCCTGCGGCGAGTTGGGGCACACCGCGACGATCTCGTAGTCGCCGTGCGAGCCGTATTTGGCCTGCAGCATATCGGCCTGGCCCGGCAGCGTGGGCAGGCCGGTTGAGGGCCCGCCGCGCTGCACATTGACGATGACGCAGGGGGTCTCGGTCATGGCCGCGAGGCCGATGTGCTCCATCATGAGCGAGAAGCCAGGCCCCGAGGTGACGGTCATCGCCTTCAGCCCGCCCCAGGCCGCGCCGAGGATGGCAATAGAGGAGGCGATCTCGTCCTCCATCTGGATGAACATCCCGCCGATCCTCGGGAAACGGGCGGCGATGCGCTCCACGACCTCGGTCGAGGGGGTGATGGGGTAGCCGGCGGCGAAGCGGCAGCCCCCCGCGAGCGCCCCCTCGCAGCACGCGTGGTCGCCGTCCAGGTAGTGGGCGCCGGTCAAGACACCTTTCGGATCGGCTTTCACGTCTCCACCTCCTTTACGCCCTCGGCCTTCGCCGGTGTGGGCTTCCCCACGTACTCCGGGTTGTGGTAGCGCAGTGCGAAGATTGCAAAGTCCGGGCAGTACAGGCCACACAGGTCGCAGCCGTTGCACTGGGCCGGGTACGCCAGCACCGGAGGGTGGTAGCCCTTCCCGTTGAACTCGGCGGACAGCGCGAGCGCCCCGAAGGGGCAGAACTCGACGCAGAACGCGCACCCCTTGCAGCGATCGGGCTCGACGAAGACCACACCACGATACTTCTCTTTCTTCGGATCCTTGAGCCGTTTCGGTTCGTCGGCCATGGTCGGGCCTCCACCTGACTCCTGGGGTTACGCGCGCGTCGCGGGCGAGCGACGATGGGTCCACCGGAAGGGTGGGCTCGCGAGGGACTGTGGCCCGCGAAGCATCGCCCACGGCATGGCTTCGCCACCCGTGGCGTCTTTCATGCGCTGCAGCGAAACGCGTCTATCAAGAAAACCCATACAGGAAAC
>CAZXXV010000178.1:6613-8213 GCA_964644725.1 uncultured bacterium | reverse complement strand
CACTCCATCCCGCGCACGCCCGAATCCGGGTAGAGCGCGGCCGCGTCAGCCGAGCTCCTTCTTCAGGTGACGGACGACCGCCTTCATCACCTTGATGCGGGCATAGTTCTTTTCCTCGGCCTCCACCGGCACCCACGGCGCCGCGGTGGTGCTCGTCTTCTCGATCATCTCCACGGCCGCCGCCTCGTAGGCGTCCCACTTGGCCCGGTTCCGCCAGTCCTCCTCGGTGATCTTGTACTGCTTGTAGGGCGTCACCTGGCGATCCTTGAAGCGCCGCAGCTGCTCCTGGGGGCTGATGGCCAGCCAGAATTTGATGAGGATGATGCCGAAGTCGGTGAGGGCCTCCTCGAAGGCGTTGATCTCGGCAAAGGCCCGCTGCCAGTCCTCCCGGCTGCAGAAGCCCTCGATGCGCTCCACCAGCACGCGGCCGTACCAGGAGCGGTCGTAGACGGTGACGCGGCCGAGCCGCGGGAGATTGCGCCAGAAGCGCCACAGGTAGGGGTGGGCGCGCTCCTCGTCGGTGGGCGCGGCCACGGCGATGTGCTGGTAGTTGCGGGCGTCCATCGCCGCCGTGAGCCGACGGATGGCGCCCCCCTTCCCCGCTGCGTCGGGCCCCTCGAAGACCAGCGTGAACGAGCGCCGCTTCTCGTAGAGCCGGCGCGCGAGGAGGTTCAGCTCGGCCATGCCCTTGAGCAGCTCCTTCTCGTAGCGGCCGTCGTCCAGTGCCAGCGAGAGGTCCAGGTTGCGGATGATGTTGACCTTCGGCGGCTTGGGGCGGTCGGGGACGCGCTGGGGCTTGGGCCGGGCCTTCCAGACCGCCAGCCGGTCCTGCAGGACCTGGAGAAGCGTCTTGCCCACGGTCAGGGTCCGGTACCGGCTGTCGGTCGCCTCGATGATGTGCCAGGGCGCCTCGCCGATCCCCGTGCGCCGCAGGGCCTTCTCCGAGATTCGGCGGAAGCGCTGGTAGCGCTTCACGAACTTCCAGTCCTGGGGCGTCACGCGCCAGCGCTGGAGTGGGTCCTTCTCCAGGGCCTTCATGCGCTTGACCACGGTGGCCTGCTTGAGGTGGAGCCAGAACTTGACGACGACCACCCCCTCGTGGGCGAGCATGCGCTCGAACTCGACGAGCCGGTCGAGGGCCTGCCCGAAGGCGGCATTGCCCATATTGCCGAAGACACGCTGGGCGATGGGGTCCGTGTACCAGGAGCCCAGGAAGATGCCCATCCGGCCGCGGGGCGGAAGCAGCCGCCAGAAGCGCCACATGGGCGGGCGTTCGCGCTCCTCGTCGGTGGGCGCGCCCATGGCGTGGGTCTCGACGCCGCGGGCGTCCACCCATTCGAGCAACTGGTTCACCACCTCTGCCTTGCCAGCCCCTTCCACGCCGCCGATGATGACCACGACTGCCAGGTCTGAGGCGGCCAGTTCCTTCTGCGCCGCCAGCAGCCCCTCCCGGAGCTTCGGCACCTCGCGCTTGAAGACCTCCTTGTCCACCGACACGCCCAGCTCCGCTGTCTCGAACATGGCTGGCTCCTCCTTCGAGAGGTGGTGACTGATTCACGCACATCACACCGCGCGGCCCCCTCCTCTCCTGGGCCCGGCT
>CAZXXV010000178.1:0-6513 GCA_964644725.1 uncultured bacterium | reverse complement strand
CCATGCTGATGAGGCCAATACCAAAATGGGAGGCTGCGGAGATGACGGAATCCCGCGGCAGTCGAGCGCGGCTGAGATCTCCTCGACTCCCAGGTGTCCTCCCCCGCGCCTTCAGGTCAACCCACCGCCCTAGCGAATGAACCCCAGATCCCGCAGGCGCATGTGTGTGTAGCGCGCGCAGGCGGCGTCGTAGGCCTGCCAGGTCTCCCGCGAGAGACCCCGGTAGACGTCGCCTCGAACCTGAGGGAAGACAAACTGCACGAAGCGGCGGAAGAACTCATCCGTGGGGCGGCGGTTTTCCGGGTCGGCCAGAGCCAGGAAATGGTGCGCGTACTTCAGTTGTCCCACCCCGTAGTGGAGCACCCCGGGTATCAGCCGCACGGCCTCATCCGGCATGCCCAGAAGGTTCCCTACCGCCCTGAGCCGCTCGGGGTCGCGGAGCAGCTGCTCGCCCTCCTCTGCCGTCCGGCCCTGCACCAACTCCTCGTAGGCCTTGGCCAAAACGGCCACAGCCCGGCGGGTCACCTCCCAGATCTGCTCGAAGAGGGTGTGCTCCTCCGGGAAGGGGGAGTAGGCCATGGCGTGCCAGAGGATCTCCTGATAGATGTCGGAGAGTTTAAGCTCAACCGGGCAGCCCCCGATCGCCGAGCCGATGGCCTGATCCACCCCGGAGCCTCGCCCGCTGAATGGCCCCGCCCCTTCCCCGGAATGGACCGAGAAGGCAACGCCCCGCGCGGCCAGGATGCTGGCGCAGGCGTTGACCAGCGGCCAGAACTCCCTGGCGACGTCCCCCCGGTAATCGCTCCGCTTGAAGAACCCGATGTTCGGTCCAGCCGAGGAGACCCGGCCCCGCGGAACCCCGAAGATCTCCTCGAGGGCCACGAGGTAGAAGAGCAGTTCTTTGGCCGGGGCTGGGGCCGGCGTCTCGTCCAGGGAAAGCTCGTAGTCGAAGGGCAGGCCCCCCTTCAACGTGACGCAGTAATCAAACAGCTCTCGGTGGATGGCGCAGGCACGCCAGTATTTCGTGCCGAGGGCGAGGATCTCTTCCTCGCTGAAGGTGTATTCGAAGGCCGGCCGCCCCGAGACCGCGTTCGGGACGGGGAAGGTCCGGCGCGCGAATGTCGAGAGAAGCTGCCGGCGCTGTGCCTCCGTCAGGGCGACGGGAAACCCGAAGAGCTGGGAGGTGTCCACCGTGAACTTGGTGTAGTCGCGTGACTCAGCCATGGCCAGTTTGTTCAAGGCCAAGGAGGCCTCAATCCCCGCTTCATCCCGACCCGAGACGATAGCGTGGTCGGCATCCGCGCCGATGGGGAGCTCGCCCGGCCCATACCCGCCCAGGGCCGCGAAGGCAAAGAGCCCCGCTCGGAGCAGTTCCCGCGGCCCGTACCCTCCGGTGTGCCCGATGCCGGGGTGGTCGGCCGCGCGGACGCCTTCGGGCAGCAGCTCCCGGGCAATAGATTGCTGGATGAACCAGGCCGGAATCCCGGTGCCTGCGAGGCCGCGGTAGGTGGCCCGGAATCCTGCCAGGCAGGAGGGATCCCGAATGATCGCCCCATCCTTCCAGGAGACGACGACGCGGTTTCCCATCCCCATGGTCCGGGGATAGCCGGACCCGTGGAGGGACACCAACCGAGGCTCCGGCACGATCTGACGCTCGTACGCAAGCATGTTCTCGTAAGTGGCTGGGGAAACCTGGACGGCCATTCCCCCGGCCGCGACCGGCAAGACTGCCGTCTCACCCCGGAGCAGCTTCCGCCGTCCCGCTTCCGTCTTGGGGTCGAAGAAGACCAGGATGCAATCCTGCCCGTCTATCCGGCCCAACACGAACACTTCGCCGTCCCGTTCCAGCCGAGATGCCTCAAAGAGATAGAAAGTGCGCATGATTCTCCATCCTCACGCTGCGGGTGTGTCCCCTCCCGGGCTCTTTCAGAGCTACGCTTTTCTCCGCGATGGTTTCAATCTTCGGACGACCATCCAGCACGAGGTGTGGCCGAAGTCTTTGGGAGACAACTTCTTCCTGAGACCTGCCCAGCCTCGACATTCACGCCTTCGACAGAAACCCATGCCGGATGACCCTCCGATACCACGCGCACCACCGGGTGTCAAGGTGGGCGATGCATATGTAGGAGCCACATGATCTGACCGCTCGCGAGACCTAGTGAGGTGGCCCCCTGTGGACGGGAGGAACACCCCAAGAGGAGGTGGCCAAGCACTATTCACCCATCGCCGCGCATCGGGCCACCCAGGAAGCGGCAGGAACGGAGTGAGATACCCAAGAAGTGATCCGCGGTACGGTCTTTCTCAGGACTCCTGTGCATTTGGGGCTTTGGTATTGACAGGGCCATTCGAGGCGCGGTAGCGTTCAGGCTCGTCCCGAGGGGATGCAGGACGGGGACCTCATCCTCCGGTCCGCGGAGACGGGCGAACCCTTCCAGTTCGGTGAAGCCCGGAACGCCCGGGTCACGCAACGGATCGAGCAGCACCGCCACAGTAACGTCTCTCGTAACGGCAAGGCGTTGAGACGCAAAGGAGGTGGACGTGCGCACCAACAGTCTCAAACGGAAGTTGGCGGCAGGCCAGCAGGCCTGCGGGGTCCTGGTGGAGTTCCACAACCCGGAATTGGTGGAACTCTTCGGGCACCTCGGTTATGACTTCGTGTTCCTCGATGGCCAACACTGCGGGCTGAATGTCGAGGTGGCTCGCGGGCTGATCCGGGCCGCCGACGTCACCGGCATGACTAGCCTCGTGCGCGTGCCGCGCAACGACGCCTCGGTCATCCTGGAGTACCTGGACGCGGGCGCCGGGGGGATCATCGTGCCCAACATCACCTCCCGGGCTGAGACCGAGGCGGCGGTGGCCGCCATGAGGTATCCGCCGGTGGGGATCCGGGGCGGCTTTGGCCGCTCGCGGGCGGCCAACTACGGCATCACGCAGACCCAGGTGGAGTACTTCACGAAGATGAACGACGAGGTACTCTTTGTGCCCCTGATCGAGGACCAATCGGCCCTGGCCCACCTGCCGGCCATCTGCTCCACCCCCGGCGTGGACATCGTGGTGATCGGCCCGGGGGACATGGCCCTCTCCATGGGAATCCCAGGGGGCTGGAAGGACCCGCGGGTCCAGGCCGCAGTGGAACAGATCCGGGCGGCAGCGGCCGCGGCCGGGAAGCCCGCCATGATCGTCGCGCTCGATCCTGCGGACGGTCGGGCACTCTACGCGCAGGGCTTCCAGCTGCTTATCGTCAGCGCCACCAACCTGCTCGCTAACTCTGCGCGGGGATTCCTCAAGGAGCTTGGACGGACCTGATGCCCGCGCGAGGTGCACAGAGAGAGCGAAATATGCCAAGCATCAGAGGAAGTTCTGCTCGGCGTTCACGCGCAGTTTAGGAAAAGCTCACCTGGATCGGAGGCAGCCATCAACCGGCGAAGATGACGCCGGGAGGGCTTTAGGTTAAGATATGCGCGTTCGGCACTGAGCACCGAGACCAAACCGGATGAGACACTGGTCGCTCCGCTTCAAGATGATCGCCCTCGTCGTCGGCCTCGTCGCGGCAGGCAGCATGGCCGCCAGCGCAGTCCACGGGTGGCTCGCCTTCCACGCACTGAAGGACGAAATCAGGACGCGAGCAGCCGCCATTGTCTCCGACATCGCCTTCGGCATCACAATACCCCAGGAGCTGGCTGACCCCGATCTGCTGGCTATTGAGATCCGAAACATCATGGCTGCGCGTCCGACGCTCCGATGGCTCGACGTGTACGCCGACGGCCCGAACGGGCTGATGACAGTCGCGTCCAGTCGCGGGGCGTTGCCGCCACGGCCACCTGAAGTCGCTGCCCAGTCGTTTGTTGAAGGCCGCGCGGTGACTGCTGCCGGCACAGCGGGCAGCCACGATGTGTGGGTCGCCGCAGCCCCGATCCGTTTCGGCGGGAGGAAGGCCGGAGTGGTTGCGCTTGCGATGTCCCTGGAGGGTGCAAGCCGACTGGCTATCAACCTAGGGCAGCAGCTGCTCTTCGTCCTGATCGTGGCCAGCGTGACCATCATCATGGGCCTCGCCCTGTTCACGGAGCGAAGCATCGACCGCCCGATCCGCGCGTTGCTCGGTACGATGGCTGCAGTCGAGCACGGGGACCTGTCGGCTTCTCCACACCTGGCTCAACAAGATGAAATAGGGCAGCTTGCCGATGGACTGACGAACATGCTGCGCCGGATCCGAGAAACCCATGAGGAGAACGTGCGGCTCCTCGAGCGGATCAACCGATTCAATCAGGACCTCCAGATTCGGGTGACCGAGGCCACGCAGGAGCTAGCCACCCGGAATGAGGCCTTGCGCCGGGCGAATGAGCGGCTCTTCGACGTGCAACGGCAGCTCGGCCAGGCGCAGCGCCTGGCCACCATGGGACAGGTGGCTGCAACGTTCGCCCACGAGATCGGGACGCCGCTCAACTCTGTCTCTGTCCACCTCCAGCTGCTGGCCCGAAGCCCGGGCCTCACCGAGCAGGACCGACAGCGTCTGGTCACCATTGACGGACAGATCAGGCGACTCGTGCAGACGGTGGAGGAGCGCCTGGCTCTCACCCGGGGCAAGGCACGCCGGCTGGAGCCGACCGACCTCAACGAACTCGTGCGGAGCATCACCGACCTCATGGCGCCCGTCCTCGCTGCCAAGGGAATCGCTTGCGGCTTCGCCATAGAAGGCGTGCTGCCAAAGGTCCAGGCCGAAGGCTACCAGATCCAGCAGGTGCTGCTCAACCTCCTCACCAACGCCGTGGATGCCATGCCAACCGGCGGGTCCCTCCGCGTCGAGACGGGCATGGCCGGTAACGCGGTCTTCCTGCGGGTCGCCGACTCCGGACCCGGCATCCCCCCCGAGGCCCGCGTGCGGATCTTCGAACCCTTCTTTACCACAAAAGAGCAGGGCGAAGGGACCGGGCTAGGCCTCGCCATCTGCCGGCAGATTGTCGAGGCCCATCGGGGTACGATCGAGGTGACCGATACCCCGGGCGGCGGCGCGACGTTCGAGATCCGCCTTCCGCTCGCACTTGACGAGGGTCGCGGATGACCCGACCCCGGTTGTTGGTCGTCGATGACGACGTGGAGTCCTGCGAGGTCGTCGCCGAGGCGCTCCGGGCCGAGGGCTACGAGGTGGCAACGGCGCAGGGTGGACACGCCGCCCTCGCCCTCGCCACGGAACACGTCTTCGACATTGTGGTGTCGGACGTCCGCATGCCCGACCTGAACGGCGTGAATCTGCTCCGCGGGCTCCGCGAAGCCACGCCGGACGTGAGCGTGATCTTGATGACCGCGTTCGGCACCGTCGAGGCCGCCCTGGAGGCCATCAAGCAAGGGGCCTACGATTATGTGAGCAAGCCGCTCCATCTCGATGAGCTGCTGGTCACGGTCGGGCGGGCGATCGAGCAACGCCGACTCGTCCGCGAAAACCAACGGTTCCGCCAGACGCTTCAGGACCGCTATCAGCTCGGGAACATCGTTGGCGTCAGCCCGTGCATGCTCGATGTCTTCAAGCTGATCGCCCGGGTGGCACCGACGCGGAGCACCGTCCTGATCACCGGGGAAAGCGGGACGGGCAAGGAGGTTGTCGCTCGCGCGTTGCACTTCAATGGCCCGCGCGCCGCGGGGCCTTTCGTGACCATCGACTGCGCCGGACTGGCCGAGAGTCTCCTCGAGAGTGAGTTGTTCGGCCACGTCCGCGGGGCGTTCACCGGCGCCGTCACCGCCCGGCGCGGGCTTTTCGAAACGGGTCACGGTGGAACGGTCTTCCTCGACGAAGTCAGCGACATCGGTCCAAACATGCAGGCCAAACTCCTCCGCGTCCTCGAGCTTCAGGAAATCAAACCCGTCGGCAGCAACGAGACCATCCGGATCGATGTCCGACTGGTCGCCGCGACGAACAAGGACCTACAGGCCGAGGTTCGCGAAGGCCGCTTCCGTGAGGACCTCTTCTATCGGCTCAACGTGGTGAGTGTCCATCTCCCGCCACTCCGCGATCGCCGGGAGGACATCCCGGCCCTGGCCCACCACTTCCTGCGCAAGTACGGGGAGGCGAATGGGAAGGCCATAGGCGGGATCGTCCCTGAGACCATGGCTCGCCTCGAGGCCTACTCGTGGCCGGGCAACGTCAGGGAACTGGAGAACGCCATCGAGCGGGCTGTTGCGGTCAGCATCCATCCGATTCTGCTCCCCGACGATTTGCCCCTGCACATCGCGTCGTACAGTGCAACGACCGAGGCGGGCGAGTCCGGCCCCGTCGAGCTTGTCCCCCTCGATGCGGTAAGCCGGCGGCACATTGCGCGCGTCCTGGCCGCCACCGGTGGAAACAAGAAGCGAGCAGCCGAGATCCTCGGCGTGGATCGCAGGACCTTGTATCGGATGCTCGAACGCTACGGGATGCCTACCTCCGAAGCCCCTCCCGAAGACTGAGCGCGTCAATCATTCCCTATTCCACCATTCCGCCACACATCGGCACAGCTCGGTGTGGCATGGCGCCACACGTGG
>CAZXXV010000177.1:4984-8229 GCA_964644725.1 uncultured bacterium | reverse complement strand
CAAGCTGGTAGAGCCCCTGCGGGAGCTGTTCAAGGACGAGGTGCGGGAGGTGGGGCGAGAGCTGGGGCTGCCGGACACCATCCTCTGGCGGCAGCCGTTCCCCGGACCCGGCTTGGCCGTCCGCATCCTCGGCGAGCTCACGCGGGAAGGGCTGACCCTGCTTCGCAGGGCCGACATGATCGTGGAGGAAGAGATCCGGAAGGCCGGGCTGTACCGGGATATCTGGCAGGCCTTCGCTGTGCTGCTCCCTATCCAGACCGTGGGGGTCATGGGGGACGAGCGGACGTACGAGCACGTCGTTGCCCTGCGCGCCGTCCACAGCCAGGACGGCATGACGGCCGACTGGTTCCGCCTGCCCTACGACGTCCTGGCTACCATTAGCAGCCGGATCGCCAACGAGGTGAAGGGCGTCAACCGGGTCGTCTACGACGTCAGCAGCAAGCCCCCGAGCACGATTGAGTGGGAGTGATGGCGTCTCTCGCGACCGGGAACGGTCTGAATAGCTGTCGATTTCTCTGGCGGAAAGGCTAGAGCGTGCCAACTCCGAGGTACTATCTGGATACCTCGGTTCTGAACTACGCGTTCGTGGAGGATGCCCCCGAACATCGTGACGCGTCGTTAGCTCTCCTGGATATGATTCGGAGTGAGATGGCTGAAGGATACGTTTCCGATTTGGTCCTGCGCGAGGTCTCGCGTGCGCCAGATCGGCGGCGTACGGAGCTGCAGCGCCTCATATTTGAGACGCAATTGGAAGTTCTGGAGGTCACGGAAGAGGCGTTGCGTTTGGCTGGTCGATACATCGCTGAGGCGATCATCCCCCGACGGTATCGGGACGATGCCATCCATATTGCGGTCGCCGTCGTGAACAATCTCGACTGCGTCGTGAGCTGGAATTTTCGCCATATTGTTCGTCCTGCAACTCGCCGCCTTGTGAATGCCATCAATAGGCTCCTGGGCTATCCGGAGATCGAAATCGCTAGCCCCGAGGAGGTAGTCTGATGAAACGGAAGCCTGAGCCAGCCCCTATGGCCGAGATCCACAAGATCCAGGCAAAGATTCACGAGGAAACAAAGGGAATGTCCATCCGGGAAGAGTTGGCATATTACCGTCGGGCCAGGAAGGAACTGGGCCTAGAAGGCTTGCCTGCTCATCGGAAACGGAAGACGGCATGATGGCCGACTGGGTGCGTTTGCCCTAGACCTCCTGGCTACCATTAGCAGCCGGATCGCCAACGAGGTGAAGGGCGTCAACCGGGTCGTCTACGACGTCAGCAGCAAGCCCCCGAGCACGATTGAGTGGGAATAGGCGTGAAGCCGCGCGTACCGGGTAAGAGTGACGAGGTGCTCGACCTGGCCGATTTCATCCTGGAGCATGACCTGGAGGCGGAGATCGTGGCCCCCGGGGCGCACATGCCGACCGTGGACGCGGCGGCGGCGGCCGTGGGGGCGGCGCCCGAGCAGATCTTCAAGTCCATCCTGTTTCAGGCCAAGGATGGGCAGTGCGTGATGGTGGTTGCCTGCGGCAATGGCCGGGTGGATCTCGAGCGGATCAGGGCAATCACGGGATTTGATGGGTTGCGTCTGGCGAAGCCGGACGTGGTGTTCGCCAAGACAGGATACCCGGCGGGTGGGACGCCTCCGGTAGGACATCGGGAGAAGTTTCCGGTCATTGTAGACCGCCGTGTCGCCGCGCAGGAATGGGGCTACGCCGGCGGCGGGCAGCCCGAACTGTTGATCAAGATCAAGTCTGCGGACATCATCCGATTGGCCGGGGCGGCCGTGCATGACGTGATTTCGGATTCCGTCGGGTCGAAAGGCGTAACACAGAAAGCAGAAGGCAGAAGGCAGAAAGCGAAGAAACTGAAGGCTGAGGGCTAACAATGCCGCACGCGGATTTCGTGCACCTGCATCTGCACACGCAGTACTCGCTCCTGGATGGGGCCTGCCAGCTCGACAAGCTGATGGCCAAGGCCAAGGAGTACCGGATGCCGGCCCTGGCCATGACCGACCACGGCAACCTCTTCGGGGCGGTGGACTTCTACGCCCTGGCCAGCAAGGAGGGGATCAAGCCCATCGTCGGCTGCGAGGTGTACGTGGCGCCGGCCAGCCGGTTCGAACGGTCGCCGCAGGATGGCCAGTACGAGGGGGCGAACCACGTGACGCTCCTGGCCCGGGACATGACCGGGTACAAGAATCTGATCAAGCTGGTCACGGCCGGGTACGTGGAGGGGTTCTACTACAAGCCGCGCATCGACCGGGAACTCTTCGCCCAGCACGCGCAAGGGCTCCTCGCCCTCTCGGGCTGCCTCAACAGCGAGTTCTGTCACGCCCTCCTGGAGAAGGACCAGGCCAAGGCGGAACAGGTCGCCGCCTGGTACATGGACGTGCTGGGGCGCGAGAACTTCTACCTGGAGATCCAGGATCACGGTCTGGAGGACCAGCGGATCGCGGGCCAGGGGACGCTGGCGATCGCCAAGCGGCTGGGCCTGCCCGTGGTGGCCACCAACGACGTGCACTACCTCAATGCCGGCGACCACAAGGCGCACGAGGTGCTCCTGTGCATTCAGACCGGCAAGACCATGAAGGACCCGGATCACTGGCGCTTCAGCGCGCAGCAATTCTACTTCAAGTCCCCGGCCGAGATGCACGTCCTGTTCGGAGAGATTCCGGAGGCGTTGAAGAATACCGTCGCCGTAGCGGAGCGGTGCAACCTGGAGCTGAAATTCGGCCAGATCCTGCTGCCGAAGTACACGGTCCCGGAGGGGTACACGCTGGATTCATACTTGCGGACACTGGCGGAAGAGGGGCTGCGCAAGCGATTCGAGAATCCCGGGCCGGAGGTGATCCAGCGCTTGAATCGCGAGCTCCAGGTCATCGAGAAGATGGGCTTCGCCGGCTACTTCCTGGTGGTCTGGGATTTCATCAGCTTTGCCCGATCCCGGGGCATCCCGGTGGGGCCCGGCCGCGGGTCGGCGGCCGGATCGCTGGTCGCGTACTCCCTGGGCATCACCAACATCGACCCCCTGCGCTACGGCCTGCTCTTCGAGCGGTTCCTAAACCCCGAGCGGATCAGCATGCCGGACATGGACATCGACTTCTGCTATGAGCGCCGGGGGGAGGTCATCGAGTACGTCACCAAGAAGTACGGCGAGGAGAACGTCTCCCAGATCATCACCTTCGGGACGCTGGGGGCCAAGGCGGTCATCCGGGACGTGGCCCGGGCCATGGGCATGACCTACGCCGACG
>CAZXXV010000177.1:0-4884 GCA_964644725.1 uncultured bacterium | reverse complement strand
GCCAACTACCCGGTGGAGTTCATGGCTGCCCTGCTCACGTCCGAGATGGCCGATACGGACAAGATCGTGAAGTACATCGAGGAGTGCCGGGCCATGGGGATCGAGGTCGTGCCGCCGGACGTGAACGAGTCCAGCAACGACTTCGCAGTGGTGGGGGACAAGATCCGCTTCGGGCTGGTGGCGGTGAAGAATGTGGGAGAGGCTGCCATCCAATCGATCCTGAACGCGCGCCGGGAGCAGGGGCAATTCCGCGACCTCTTCGACTTCTGTGAGCGAGCGGACCTGCGCCTGGTGAACAAGCGAGTGATCGAGAGCCTGATCAAGTGCGGCGCCTTCGACTCGCTGGGGGCGCGGCGGGCCCAGCTCATGGCCGTGGTGGACAAGGCCATGGAGGCAGCCGCCTCGGCCCAGCGGGACCGGGCCCATGGGCAGGTGTCGCTGCTGGACATGCTCTCCTCGGCAGGGGCGGTGCGGCGTGCAGCACTGGCCCTGCCCGACCTTCCGGAGTGGGACCGGCCGCAACTTCTGGCCGGCGAGAAAGAGACGTTGGGCTTCTACATCACGGGCCACCCCCTGGCCGAGCATCAGGGCCTCATCGCCAAGTACACGAGCATGACGACGGAGGATCTCCCGTCGCTTCCGGACAAGTCCACGGTGAAGCTGGGGGCCATCGTCACTGCGGTCAAGGAGATCAGCACCAAGAACGGGGACCGGATGGCCTTCGTCACGCTGGAGGATATGCAGGGATCGGTGGAGGCGGTGGTGTTCCCGGACCTGTACCGGTCCAGCATGCTGCACCTGGCGAAGGATTCGGCGGTGCTGGTGAAAGGACAGGTGGACATCGGGGAGGAGACGGTCAAGCTCTTATTGAGCGAGGTGCAGCCCCTGACCCTGTCCGGGAACGGTAGCCTCCCCTTGGTAGAGGTGACGTTGGCTGGCGCCTCCGCCAGCCCCGATGGGTTGCGGCGACTGAAGGCGCTCCTCGAAATGCATCCCGGGAGTTCCCCGTGGCGTCTGCACCTTCATCTCCCCGAGGGGGGCCAGGTCACCATCGCCCCGGCCCCCGGGCTGACTGTGGCGGCGGATGACAGCCTGCGCCAGTCCTTGGAGGAAGCATTCGGCCCCGGGTGCGTTACCGTGGGCTGACGACGGGGCGATAGCGAAATCCGACAGGGACAGGGATAGGGAGATACGTTCTGAGTTCTTCGCTGTCGCTGTCGGATATCCCTGTCGGTCTTGAGGCTGTTCGATGGCGACCTACACCCTGGAGTTCGAGAAGCCGATCCTGGAGCTGGAGACCAAGATCCAGGAGCTGAAGCAATTTGCCCAGGTGGAGAAGGTGGACTTCTCCGCCGAGATCGCGCGCCTGGAGCGGAAGGTCGCCCGACTGCAGGAAGAGATCTTCGCTAACCTTACCCCCTGGCAGCGCACCCAGATCGCCCGGCACCCCAACCGCCCCTACGGCATGGATTACATCCGTCTGATGCTCACCGACTTCGTGGAGCTGCACGGGGACCGCGCGTTCTCCGACGATAAGGCGATCGTCGGAGGGTTCGCGCGGCTGGATGGGATGCCCCTGGTCGTCATCGGCCATCAGAAGGGCCGGGACACCAAGGAGAAGCTGGCGCGCAACTTCGCCATGGCCAATCCCGAGGGGTATCGCAAGGCGCTCCGCCTCATGAAGATGGCGGAGAAATTCGGCAAGCCGGTCCTCACGCTGGTGGACACCCCGGGGGCGTACCCGGGGATCGGTGCCGAAGAGCGGGGGCAGGCCGAGGCCATTGCCCGAAACCTGCGCGAGATGTCGGAGCTTCGGGTCCCCGTCGTGGTGGTGATCACCGGCGAGGGGGGCTCGGGCGGTGCCCTGGGGATCGCCGTGGGGGACACCGTCCTGATGCTGGAGTATGCCATCTACTCCGTGATCTCCCCCGAAGGCTGCGCGTCCATCCTGTGGCGTGACCCGGCCAAGGCACCCGAGGCGGCGGCGGCTATGGGGATCACGGCTCAGACGCTGAAGCGCCTGGAACTGATCGACGAGATCGTGCCGGACCCCACTGGTGGGGCACACCGCAACCACCAGGAGATGGCCAGCATGCTCAAAGGCTTCGTGCTGAAGGCCTTCGAGCAGTTGCGCCCGATTCCCGTCGAGGACCTGCTAGAGCAGCGCTATCAGAAGTTCCGGCGGATGGGGGTGTTCGAGGAGGGGTAGATCCCCTGGTTGGCCTGGCTCAATTCGAGGTCTGTGAATCAGACGAGCTTGCGTTCACCGCCGAGACGCTCCATGCGTTTGCCGCGAAGATTCCGATGGGCTGCGTCCAGGAGATCTCGGACATCCCGGCCCACCGTCAACCCGTCCCTCCTGAAACCCCGCGCGAATGGAAAGCCATGCCGCCGTTCTGAAAAAGTAGTTCAGCTGGGGGCTGGCAGCCTTCCTCAGGACAGACGGGAGCATTTCTCCTTGACTCTCCATCCGGCTCGGAGTTAACGTCATCCCGGCTGCAAAGCCCCTGGGCATTTCCAAGGGGAAACATATGGTGGCTGAGAGCGCACATCTCGGCCGCAACCAACGGCCCTTCGGGTGGCGCATGTCCCGGAGGGCCTTTCTTGTTGCAGAGCGAGGGTGAACGGAAGCGCCGGCACCTCTGAAGGAGCTAGCCTTTTTCCCGGCGACAGTCGCATCGACCTCCTCATCATTTCTCCAAAGATTGAGGTAGCTCGCACATGGATGTCTTCTCCCTACGCGATCGCGTCATCCAGGACTACCGGGGATACGTCCAGAGCTTCCTCAAGATTTCGGATCCGAGAACTGCGGATTTTGTGGCCTCGCGGCTGAACGAGGGTGCCTTGTGGCCGGAGCCCCTCGTCCAGCTCAGTCCTGCGTATGCCGAAGGGCCGACGGTCGAAGAGCTCGTTGGCGCTGGCGAGCTACACCCGCTCTGTGCCAAGCTCTTCCGGATCACCGGTCCCGACGGTACGTCCCACCCGATCCGCCTCTACCAGCACCAGTATCAAGCTCTCCAGGCAGTTTCCCGCCGGGAGCCATACGTGCTCACTACGGGGACAGGCTCCGGAAAGAGCCTGACCTACCTCATCCCGATCTTCGACCACGTCCTGAAAAACGACCCGGGCTCTGGCCGAGTGCGCGCGATCATCGTGTACCCAATGAACGCCCTGATCAACTCGCAGGACGAGGCCATTCGGCAACTGGCGGCCAACCTGTCTGGGGAACCGCTCCCCGTCACCTAGAAACGCTACACGGGGCAGGAGTCGTGTCCGGGAGAACAATGCGCATGGTTCAATGAAAGGGTGCTGGGCGTCAGACACGGCTGGGCTCGTGAGGCATCGCCACACCGAGGGGGGCAACACATGGGCTCAACTTGCTCTCGGGAGGCCCAGGCTCATTTGTAGCTTCTGAGAGAGGGACCGGGAATGCCAGAAGCCGATAATCTCTTTAGCGGGAACTTCTCCACAGCCGATGCCCTGCTTCGCATCCGCAAACGGTTGCTTGACCTGACGACCAGGAGCCGGTTGCTCTCCTTCCGATGGACGCGCGGCCGGGTCGTCCGGGTGGTGGACACAGGGGTGGATGATCTTTACGGACACTTGAAGGATGGTGGTGCGCTCCTATTCCGGCCTGTCCCCGAGCCACGCAAAGAAGACTACGAGACGGTTGGATCCGGCCGGCGCAAGCCAGAGGCGGCGCAATTTGCGGAGAGACAGGGAATCAACGTCAGCCACGAACTCCCGGCACGGCGCGAGGGGGTCCTCCGCCACATCCAGACCCTCCTATATCCCGAGGACCTCGAACGTGTCATGCGAAATATCGACCGGGCCGCCCATACAGCGATCGAGGAATCCGGGACCAACATGCTCTACCTGGCACTCGGGTTCCTCGCGTGGTACGAAAGTGACGAGGTTCAGGAACCGCGGTACGCGCCGCTCATCACCATGCCGGTGATGCTTAAGAGAATTCGACACAACCACGTATTCCTGTACGAAGTCACGCATACGGGGGAGGACATCGCGGACAACCTGACGCTCCGGGAGAAGCTCAAGCAGGACTTCTCCCTGGATCTTCCCCATTTCGATGATGAAGGCGACCCCAGCGCGTACTTTGCCAAGGTAACTCAGCTGGCTCGGGCGAAGGTGGAGCCTCCTTGGCGGGTCAGCTTCCAGATGAGTCTCGGCCTCTTGTCCTTCGGCAACCTCCTGATGTACTTGGATCTCGACCCGGCTCGATGGCCAGGGAACAAGGCCATTGACAAGAACGATCTGGTTAAGAGTCTGTTCGAGGGGACCGACCGGGATGGAGAGGCAGGGGGGGAGGCGCCCGACTACCCCGTGGAGGAGGACCGGCGCGCCACCCGGCTCTCGCTGGTCTTCGATGCGGACTCTTCACAGCACAGTGCCCTGGTCGACGCAATGGACGGGAAGAACCTGGTCGTGGAGGGGCCGCCGGGCACGGGGAAGTCCCAGACCATCAGCAACCTGATCGCGGCGGCGCTCACCGAACGCAGGACGGTGTTGTTCATCTCGGAGAAGCTCGCCGCGCTTGAGGTGGTCCGGGACCGGCTGGACCGCGCAGGGCTCGGCATGTTCTGCCTCGAACTCCACAGTAACAAAACCCAGAAGCGGAAGCTGCTCGAGGACATCGCCGCCCGACGCTTGTCGCGGGGCGCGTTCCCGAAACCCCAAGAGCTGGACGCCAAGCAGAAGGAGTTGGAGGTCCGGCGGCTGCGCCTGAAGCAGTACGCCGACCTGATGAACTCCGTGGTGCATAATGAGCTGGAGCTGACCGTCCACCAGGTCCTGTGGGCGGCCGAGCGCCACCGTCGAGCGCTCGAGGCGAAGGCCGCGCTCCTGAGCGCTGAAGAGTACTCGCTG
>CAZXXV010000176.1:0-8238 GCA_964644725.1 uncultured bacterium | reverse complement strand
GTCGACCACGCGTCCTGTTTCGGTTTTTCTGACGGCATGTTCGTTCCTCCTCTCTGAAAAGCCCGAGCAGACTCCTCCCCCTTCCCTCGACAAGCAAAGAACTTGCCGCAGGGCGAGATGCAAGGACTGCAAGAGAACGTGATGGTTACGGCGACGGAGGACCTGGAAACCGGGAGGGTGTGTTACCGGATGGGAACGCCATGGCCCGAACGAGTTACCGATGGGTAACGCTGGGTCAGCGACACAGGGAGGACGGCATGCCCACAGAGGGGCCGCATGGGTGACGCACTGCGAGGAGGCATGCGACGTGCGAAGATAAATTAGCGAGGAGAATCACTACCGGATTTCTCCGGGGCAACGGGGAATTCGCGGGACGTCATGAAGCTCTCCGCCAGCAGCTCAACGGGGTGGCAGACCCTGAGGTTCACCCCGCGCGCCCGGAGCGCACATCGGAGCTGGGAGATACAGGACGGGCATCCGCTCGCGACCACATCTGCCCGGGTCGCCAGGATACTCTCAACTTTCGCCGCCCCCACCTTCTGCGACAGGTCGGGGTGCGTGATACAAAACGATCCCGCCCCGCCGCAGCAGACATCGGCCCCCTTCATCTCCACGAACTCCAGCCCCGGAATGGATTTCAGCATCTCGCGCGGTTGCGCTGTTACGCCCTGGCCGCGCCCCAGGTGACAGGGTTCATGGTAGGTGACCCGGAGCCGAAGCTCCCCCTGGGGGTGAGGGAAGTCATGCTTCATTAGGAACTCTGATACATCGGCCACTCGATCAGAGACGACCTGGGCCCTCTCCCGATAGGAGGGATCGTCCGCCAGCAACTCCCGGTATTCCTTAAGGGCCGCCCCGCATGAGGCGCAGTCCGTGATGATGGCCGCATACTGCTCCAGCGCCTCTATGTTCGTGCGCGCTAGGCGGCGCGCTGCCTCGGCATCGCCATAGACCCGGTGTGGCATCCCGCAGCACATCACGGGAGGAGACTCCACCGTGTAACCGGTGAGGCGCAGGGCAAGACGCGTGGCCTCGGCCGCATCCGCATAGCCCCAGTTCATGAAACAGCCTGCGAAGTAGGCCACTGTCCCGCGCACGCCCCTTCTATCTGTATCTCGGGGGAACCGGCGGGCCCGAAATGGCCGGTCGGGAACCAATGGCGCCGCGCGAAGGGCCGCGCGCAGAGTGGCCGGCGCAAGCACGCCGGACTGATTCTCCACAAGCCGCACCAAGCCAGAACGCTGCGCGAATCTCAGCCACGGCATCCCCGCGGCCATGAACCGTGGGGAGCCCAGCGCGTATAGCAACATCCGGATGGTCAACGGGAGGCCGAGGAGGTCCCTCAGCTCTGCCCGCGCTTCCAGGAAGAGGTCCGTAGTGGGAACCAGGCTCGGACAGTTCTGGGCACAGGCCCCGCAGAGCAGGCAATCCTCGATCCGCTGCCGCAAGGCCCGCGATGGCGCCAACGCGCCATCCACCACGGCTTCCAGGAGGGCTAACTTCCCTCGGGCGGCCATCCCTTCGTTGACGGTCTCCTGGTACAGTGGGCACACTGCCGTACAGGCGCCACACTTGTTGCACTTCCAGAGCGCGTTCAGGTGGGCCAGCTCCATCTCACGCACCCCCGAAGATCTTGCCGGGATTCAGGATACCCCGGGGGTCCATCGCCCGCTTGACATCCTCCATCAACTTGATGGTCTCGGGCGAGAGGGCCAGCCGCAGGAAGGGCTGCTTGCTCAAGCCGATGCCGTGCTCGCCGCTGAGCGTGCCCCCCAGTCTCACCGAGGCTTCGAAAATGGCCGCGATGGCCTTCTCAACGCGCTCCATCTCCACAGGATCCCGCCGGTCGGCAAGGATGTTCGGGTGCAGGTTTCCGTCCCCCGCATGGCCGAAGATGGCGATGGGAAGATCTTGCTCCCGAGAGATCTTCTGAATCTCCCGCACCATCGCCGAGATCGCGCTTCGCGGCACGCTGATGTCCTCGCCGATCTTGGCACGTTTCACCTGGGAGATCGCTGGGGACACGGCCCGCCGGGCCCTCCAGAGGGTGTCCGCCTCTTTCTGGTCTCGGGCCGTCTGGAACGACCGGACACGCTTCCCCTGGCAGATGGTGGAGATGACAGCCGCCTCCGCCTCCACCGCCTGGGGCATCCCGTCCACCTCGATGATCAGGAACGCCTCGGCATCGCGAGGCAAGCCAAGCTGCAGGTAATCCTCGACGCAGTTGATGCACGTCTTGTCCATGATCTCCAGGGTGGTCGGCGTGACGCCACCGGCCATCACCGCCGCCACCGCATCCGCCGCATCCTCCAGACGGTCGAAGATGGCCAGCATGGTTTTATTGGCCGCGGGCCGCGGCAGCAGGCGCAGGATCGCCTCGGTGATGACACCCAGGGTGCCCTCGGATCCGACGAAGAGCTGCACCAGATTGTACCCGGTGACGTTCTTCACCTGCTTCCCTCCGAGCCGCACCACATCACCGGTCGCCCGGACGACTTCCAGTCCCATGACATAGTCCTTGGTCACCCCGTACTTCACCGCGCGCGGCCCACCGGCATTTTCCGCGACGTTTCCGCCGATCGTGCAGTAGTTGAGGCTGGCGGGATCGGGGGGGTAGAAAAAGCCAGCCTCTTCCACCGTCTTCTGCAGTTCCCCCGTGATGACTCCGGGTTCGCATACCACCAGCATGCTCCCGGAGTCGATCTCCTTGATCGCACGCATGGAGGCCACCACTAGGGCAATGCCTCCCCGCGCTGGGACCGAACCCCCGGAGAGGCCGGTCCCGGCCCCTCGGGGCACGACGGGGACCTCGTGGGCCGAGGCGAATCGCAGGACCGCCGCGACTGCCTCACGCGACGGCGCCATCACCACCACGTCGGGTAGCGCCTTGGCACTGGTGCCGTCATAGGCATAGAGCGTGCGGTCCTCGATCGTATCCAGGACCTGGCCGGCCGGGATCAGCCGGCGGAGGTCAGCGGCCAGTGTATGCTTCATAGCAGGAGACCCTCGCTTTCTCGACGCTATTATACCCTGCTAAGTCGGATCGGAGCGAGATGGGCCGACCACACGGAAGCGAAACGCCTCATGCCCCATACAACTTGTAACATGTGCGGCACGGTTCAGGTGGAGGGGGCATCTTCGGCTCGGTGCTCTCGCCGCCTGACACAGTGGCAAAGGCTCGCGCTGCGAGCCCCAGGCGACGCTCGGCGAACCGCTCGCGGAACTCCCGGTACGCCGCGCCTTCCCAGATGTCCATCAACTCCTGGTCCTGGATGCTGCCGAACCGCACCGCCGGCACACACACCCGCTTCCCCTCGAACCATCGTGGGATCTCGCGCTGCCCGGGGAGCGAGAGATACGTGCAAGGCGAGACCCAGCCGTCACACGAGATGAACAGGATTTTCGTCGGGTGGGCCTCGCAGATGGCTACCTCTTCGAGGTCGAGCGGATAGGAGCGGAAGGCCAGGCCGATCCGCCGGGCTCGCTCTCGCGCTTCCTCGACGGTCCGGACAAACCCGTCCCTGAGCGAGGGGCAGCCAAAGACCCTGAGCTCGTCGTGCGTCGGCGTCACGAGGTAATCCAGGTTGATCGCATACAGCTCATCCACGCCAAGGGATGCGGCCAGCTCCACTGCCTGTGGCAGCTCTGCGATATTGGTCTTGGTCATCAGGTAGGAGATTTCCACTTTCGGCGTGTTGCCAGGTCGCCCGGCACGCATGTGTGCAAGCTCTCGGACATTCCCGAGGATCACTGAGAAGTCGGAGCTGACCCGAATGCCTTCGTGCGTCTCTTTAGTCGCACCGGCAATGGAGATCGACAGGAGGTCCAGGTTCGAATCAAGCAACCGCCTCCCCGTGTCCTGATCCAGACCCATGCCATTCGTGGTAAGGCCCACCCGGCATCCAGCACCCTTCGCCAGGGGGATCATCTCAAAGAGGCGGGGATGCAAGAGCGGCTCACCCCAACCCTGCAAGTGCACGTGCTGGACCCAGGGGAAGGCCCGAGCGATCCGCTCAAAGGCCTCCCATGGCAGATCCATTTCCGGCCATTGCTCCGCCAGGGTGCTCCTGGGACACATCTCGCACCGCACGCAGCAGCGAGAGGTCACCTCGATCTGGAAGGCTTCGAAGAACCGCCCCCGGGGTCGCCTCCTGATCCAGTCCGTGACGCGCTCGAACATCGATCGCTCACCCTTCGGTCGCCATCATCCCCTCTCCCGGCTTACCGCGCCGGGAAGGCGGTCCGGTGCCAGGCAACCGTCTCGTTTACGCCTGTGGTGAAGTCCACCGGAGGTGCGTATCCCAGTTCCTTTCGGATCCGGCCGATATCCGGCTCGCTGTCCCGGAACAACGCACACAGGCGGAGCAACGCTCCCTGCGTCGGCCGGTTCGTCCCCTTCGGTTCTGGCTCGGGCGGCAGCAAGAGCGCCATGAGGGGCTGAACCAGTGCCCTGGGGATCCGGCGCTTGGGCACCGGAAGACCCAGCGCCGTGGCCAGCGCCGCGAGATACTGCGTGCAGGTGATCCCGAACCCGTCGGCGACGTTGTAGATCCGGCCGACCGCCTCAGGTCGTGCGGCCGCCAGCCAGAGGGCGTGCGCGATGTTCCTCGCGTAGCTCAGATCCAGCGTGTTCCGCCCATTTCCCACCATGAAGAAGAGGGGAGAGGCAAGCCCTCGGATCAACCCCGGCAGGATCACGCGCTCACCCGGCCCCCAACCCATCCCCGGCCTCAGGATGACCGTAGGCAGGCCTGTTTCCCGCGCGCGATCCACAACGAGGCGCTCGGCTTTCACCTTGCTCTCCTCATATGGGGCCACGAACTTCGTGGCGTACGGCGCGTCTTCCGTGAGGCCGCGGCGATCGCACTCGATCCCCAAGACCACCATGCTGCTCACATACACCAGCCGGCGCACGCCGGTCGCCAGACAGGCGTCCAGGACGGCGGCTGTCCCATCGACATTGATCTCCAGGTAACGGTGTCGTGGCCCGTATGGCGCCGTCAGCCCTGCGAGATGGAAGACGGTCGATGCCCCTGCGAAGGCCTCCCGCAAGGCAGCTACATCGCGGACGTCCCCGAACCGGGTTTCGATACCCGCTGGCACTGCGGCCGGCGAGGTGCCGGGACGGAGGAGCACGCGGACCGTCTCTCCCCGCTCCTGAAGAAGCCGGACCAGATGCGATCCGAGGAAACCCGTTCCGCCCGTGACCACCGTCAGCATGGCAGGCTTCTCAGCTATCAGCGTTCAGCTTTCAGCCTTCAGCATTACATCCTCTGGAACCAGTCGCTGATCGCCGACTGCTGAACGCTGACCGCTACTCGAGACCGAGTTGCTTCAGCTTCTTCCAGAGGGTCTTCCGGCTGATCCCCAGGATCTCTGCCGCCCGCTGCTTCTGACCGCCGACGCTTCGGAGGACCTCTTGGAGGTAACGCCGCTCGGTCTCCCGGATGGCATCCATGAGGGACTGGGAGGGGACGCTGACCTGATCGGAAGGCGTGGGGACGCCCTCCAGGGGAATGTCGTCGGATGTGAGCACCGGGTTCTTGGTCAGAGTGACTGCTCGCTGGATGCTCGCCTCCAGCTCCCGGACATTGCCGGGCCAATGGTAGGCCAGCAGGTGGCCGCAGGCCTCCGGTGCGATCCCCCGGATCTCTTTCCCCAGCGGTCGGGCGTACTTTTCAAGAAAATGCTCGGCCAGGGGAAGGATATCATCCCTTCGCTCGCGGAGCGGCGGCAGCACGACGGGGATCACTTTTAGCCGGTAGAACAGATCCTCCCGGAGGTGTCCCGCCAAGACTTCGTCTTCCAGCCGTTTCCGTGTCGCGGAGATCACCCGGACATCCACCTTGATCGTCTGGGTCCCGCCGACCCTCTCGAACTCCCTTTCCTGCAGGACCCGTAGGACCTTCGCCTGGACCCCCGGCCCCAGATCGGCCACCTCGTCCAGGAAGAGGGTGCCCCGATGCGCCAACTCAAATCGGCCCTTCCGCTCACGGATGGCGCCGGTGAAGGCCCCCTTCTCGTGGCCAAACAGTTCTGCCTCCAGCAGCGTCTCCGGGATGGCGGCGCAGGCAATCGTGATCAACGGGTGCGCCCGCCGCTCACTCGCATGATGGATGGCACGGGCTGCCAACTCCTTCCCCGTCCCCGTCTCCCCCTGGATCAGGACGGTGGCGTCGCTCTGCGCCACGGTGGCGAGCAGGTCGGCGATTCGGGCCATCGGTTCGCTGACGTAGATGAGGTCGCCGAATCGCTGCACGTGATCCGACTTCTCCTCCTCCCCCTGGCGGCCTTTCCGCTGGGCCAGGAGGCCGCGCAGGAGGGTAAGGAGTTCCTCAGACGGGAAGGGCTTTAGAAGGTAATCCGTAGCCCCTGCCTTCATGGCCGCCACGGCCGACTGGATGGTGCCATAGGCGGTCATCATGATGGCGAGCCCCTGGGGATTCGCCGTCATGAAGCTCTGCAGGAGGGTCAGGCCGTCCACCTTGGGGAGCTTGAGATCCAGCAGGGTCGCATCAAAGCTTCGTGTTTGGATGAGGCGAAGCCCCTCCGCGCCATCCGAGGCGCAGGTGACCTCGTAGCCTTCCTCGGTGAGATCGTTTCCCAGGGTCAACCGGAGGATGGGCTCGTCATCCACCAGCAGGATTCGTCCGCGCATCACGGCCTCATTCCTCCCGCACCGGGAGGGCGACGGTGAAGGTGCTCCCTTTCCCGACTTCGCTCTTGACTTCGATGAATCCCCCGTGCGCCCGTACGATCCCGTAGCTCACCGAAAGCCCCAGGCCTGTTCCCTTCCCTACTTCCTTGGTAGTGAAGAAGGGATCGAAGATGCGCGGCAAGTTCTCGGGAGGAATCCCGACCCCCGTATCGGCGATCTGAACCTCCACGAACGGACCCGCCTCCCGCTCCCGAACCATCGCACTGACCACGATGGTCCCGCCGTCCGGCATGGCCTCCATGGAATTCTTCAGGATGTTCAGGAAGACCTGTTCGAGTTGATGGGGATCGGCCGGGATCGCGGGAAGGTTGCTATCCTGGGAAAGTGAGCAGATGATCTGCCTGGCCGCCAGGTCATGCTCCAAGAGGGCCAGGCACTGCTGGAGGAGGGCGCGGAGATCGGTGTGGGCCAGTTGGGGCTTGGCCTCGCGTGCAAAGTTCAGGAGTTGCCCCACGGTCCGGCCGATGCGGCCCAGCCCCTCTTGGAGCATCTCCAGGTACTGGATTCGCTGCCGCTCGTCCCTGACCCCTTTGAGGAGGGACCGGACGCAGTTCAGCATGCCGGCGATCGGGTTGTTGATCTCGTGGGCAATCCCGGCAGCCATTTTGCCCAGAGACGCCAAGTGCTCCGCCCGCCGGATCTCTTCGGCGTGGCGACCCTCCAGTTGGCGTCGCGCATCGGCCAGCCCGGCCACCATGGCATTGAAGCTCGCGCCCAGCCGCCCCAACTCGTCCCGGTTTTCCAACGCCACGCGGGCTGTCAGGTCCCCCGCCTCCACCCGGCTGATGGTCTCGGAAAGGGCATCAATCCGGCGGCCCACAACGAACGTAAAGAGAAGGCCGATCAACCCACCGGCCGCGATGAGGCAGACGATCGCCAGGAGAATCATAAATGTCCATTGCTGGGCCATCTCTGAATCAATCGCAGGGAAGGAGACCCGGACATGGAGTAAGCCGAGGGTTGCCTGGTCTGGAGGATGGCAGGCGGTGCAGTGTGGCGCGTTCATGATGGGCCGGAAGACTGCCACCGTCCGCTCTCGAAAATCCCAGAACGGCTCCGTTGTCTCTCCCCTCGAGGGCCGTTCACGTTGCGCAAGGGTTTGTCCCATCTCCCGCGCTCTGTTCGAGCGGAGGATCGTTCCCCTGGAATCGACGATCCGGATCCCGGCCAGATCCGGATCCTCCCCGATCCGTTCGAGGATGGCCTGGACCTCTCCCGTCTTCCCCTGCTCCATGGCCCGGGAAATCGCCCGGTCCGTCACGGCCGCGATCAGATCCGCTTCCCGCCTGGCCATGTTCAGCAGGTGGGTCGCCTGACGCCGCAAGCCGATGAACGAATAGACCAGGGTTGTCACCAGCAGAATCGCCCCGATCCCCAGAATCATCTTGAGCCGCAGGGACATTGCAACTCCGCTCGCATCTGACCGTCAGCTCTCAGCGCCCCCCTCCCTCCCCCTCCCCCTCGAGGGGCATAAGCGCTAACATAGCGTCCATTTCAATGGCCGTTCGCCCTGAGCTTGT
>CAZXXV010000175.1:0-8268 GCA_964644725.1 uncultured bacterium | reverse complement strand
GAGGGGGGCTGCGGAATCTGCGTAATCTGTGGATATTCCTTCGGTGGTTTTGCAGGTTCTGATGAGGGGTTTCAGGTTAATGAATCTGCGGTTGTCGCTTCTTCTGATCGTGCTCCTCGCCTTTTCGGGCCAGGCCTCGGCTGGCCAGGCGCCAGACCTCCTGCGCCTCTACCGTGAGGGTGAACGGCTGGTGTACGACGTCACCTGGCTGGGGCTCAGAGCCGGGGAGGCCACCCTCGAGGCTCAGGGTGTGGTCAACGTGAATGGACGCCAGGCATATCACCTAGTGACGACGGCGCAATCGGGGCCTGTGATCTCGAAGATCTACCGGGTGGACGATCGAACCGAATCCTACCTGGCGCTGGAGCCGATGTGGGCGCTCCGGTTCGACAAGAATCTCAGGGAGGGACGGTACCGGCACAGCAGCCAGACCCTGTTTGACCATGAGAAGGGCATCGTGACCTTCCGCTACCTGGATTTCAGCCGGGTGCCAAAAGACATCACGCGCCTTGAGGATGCCGAGCGGTATGGCGAGTACGTGGAGCAGGAGTTCCCCCTCACCCCCGGCGCCCTGGATGAGCTGTCGGTTCTGTATTATGTGCGGACCCTACCCCTGGCGGCGGGGACCACGGTGACGGCCAGGGTGTTCGCCAGCAGGAAGAACTGGGAGCTGGAGGTCAAGGTGCTGGGACGCGAAACCCTCGAGACGGTGCTGGGCCGGCGGGAGACCTTGAAGGTGGAACCGCTCCTCAAGTTCGAGGGGATCTTCCAGCGGAAGGGTCGAATGATCGTCTGGCTCACAGACGATGCGGAGCGGATCCCGGTGCAGATGAAGAGCGAGATCATCATCGGCAGCTTCGTGACGACGCTCACCCGGCGAGAGGTCGGCCTGGCGCAGGCGCGCCTCGACGTCCCAGGAGGACCGGTCCGATGACCGAGACGTTCACTTCGCTAGTGACCGGCGCCGCGGGATTCATCGGTTCCCATCTGTGCGAGCGATTGCTCCAGGAAGGCCACCGCGTGATCGGGGTGGATGCCTTCACCGGCTATTACCCGCGGGCGGTCAAAGAGGCGAACCTCGCTGGGCTGCGGACTCACCCCGAGTTCCGGTTCGTCGAGATGGACCTGGCGCGGGCGGACCTCGCGCCGGTCGTCGCGGAGGCCGACTTTATCTTCCACCAAGCCGGACAGCCGGGCGTCCGCGCAAGCTGGGGCAAGGAGTTCGACCTGTACCTGGATCACAACATCCGCGCAACCCAGCACCTCCTGGAGACAGTCAAGGGCTCCGCTCGCCTCCAGCGGCTGGTGTTCGCCTCCTCTTCATCGGTCTACGGGCAGACAGAGGACCTCCCCCTGCGCGAAGAGTCCCTGCCGCGGCCGTACTCCCCGTACGGCGTGACCAAGCTGGCAGCCGAGCACCTGTGCAGCCTGTACCATGCCAATCACGGCGTCCCCACGGTGGCCTTGCGCTATTTCACGGTCTACGGCCCCCGGCAGCGGCCCGACATGGGGTTCCACAAGTTCATCCAGGCGGCTCTCCAGGACCGTCCCATCGTGGTGTACGGCGATGGAGAACAGACTCGCGACTTCACCTACGTCGCCGACACCGTGGAGGCGAACTGGCTGGCCCTGGGCCCGTGCGCGGTGGGGCAGATCTTCAACATCGGCGGCGGCTCGCGCAGCAGCGTGAACCAGGTCCTGGCCGGCCTGGAGCAGATCCTAGGCAGACCCATTCGTCGCGAGCAGCGCCCGCCCCAGCCGGGCGACGTCCGCCACACCTGGGCGGACACGACCCGGGCCCGGAGCGTCCTCGGGTTCGTTCCCCGCGTTTCCCTGCGGGAGGGCCTGGCCCGCCAGGTGGAGTGGCACCGGCAATCCTCGGGAAGGGCGGCGTCCTGAAACAGCCACCAGAAAACCCTTGACTGTACCCATCGATTCCTGATAACCGTGGTTCACAGTGAAAACCGGGAGCGCCGGATGGAGAGGGAGGAGCCATGGGTCGTGGGACGACTCTCACTCCCGAGCAGGTCAGGGCCGTCAGCACCCGGAAGATCGAACACTCCCGCCTGTTTCCCGCCTTCGTCTGTTGTCAATCCCGTTCTGCCGACATTCGAGTGCACTGTTCTGCAGCCCAGCCGGCGAGAGACTCGAGTTGACTTCGGAAACGCGGTGTGCGCGAGCGCTCCGGGTGTCTGGAGCGGCGGCGCAGACAACAACAGCCCCGCCTCGGGGCGGGGCGCAAGGGCAAGGGGGCCCGAAGGAGTCAGTGATGAGGGCACATGGTTCCTGGGGCAGATGGATGGTGCTGGCAGTGGCGGCTCTGCTCTTGACGGCGGTGACGGCGTGGTCCGCCGACACGATCGTCCTGGGCACCGCGATGTCCCAGACCGGGAAATACGCGCGAGAGGGGAAGTTCTACGTGGACGGCTACGCCATCACCGTGGACGCCATCAACAAGGCGGGCGGGGTGAAGGTAGGGGGCAAGCCCTACAAGCTCGAGTTGAAGATGTACGACGATCAGAGCGACCCCAACCTGAACGTCCGGCTGTACACCCGCCTGGTGACCTCCGACAAGGTGAACTTCCTGCTGGGGCCGTACTCGAGCGGGATCGTGATCCCCGCCAGCTCGGTGTCAGAAAAGTACGAGATCCCCATGGTGCAGGGCGGGGGGGCCTCGGGTCAGATCTTCAGCCGCGGGTACAAGTACATCTTCGGGACGCTGCCCAAGGCCGAGTTCTACTTCCTGTCGGCCGTCGCGGCGGCGGCCAGCTTGAATCCCCCCAACAAGACGGCGGCCCTGGTGTATTCCAACGAGGCCTTCGATCGCAGCGTGGCCGAGGGGTCGCGGCAGTTGCTCAAGGACTATAAGATCGAGAAGGTCTATGACGAGGAGTACCAGCCGGCCACGCAGGACTTCACCTCCATCCTGGCCGTGATCAAGAGCAAGAACCCGGACCTGATCCTCCTGGCCGGGCACACGGAGAACTCGCTGAACTTCATCCGCCAGGCCCAGGCCTCGGACATAAGCCCCAAGATGTGGGTGTTCACGGTGGGGCCTCCCACGGCTGATTTCCGCAAGGTGCTGGGCAAGACGGCGGACTACGCCTACGGGGTCACGCCGTGGTTGGAGGACATGGACGTGGGGGGCGAGATCTTCGCATCGGCCCGAGAATTCGGCAAGCAGTTCCAGGCCCGGTTCGGCTACGAGGCGGATTACCATGTGGCCGCGGGGGCGGCGGCCGTCCTGGCCTTCAAGTTCGGCATCGAGAAGGCGAATTTGCTGGATCCCAAGAAGGTGCGGGATGCCCTTGCCGGCCTGGACGTGGAGACGCTCTACGGCCGGGTGAAGTTCGAGCCGACGGGCCAGATCGCCATGGGGCAGGTGCTCATCCAGATCCAGGAAGGCAAGGTGGTGCCGGTGTACACCGCCGGGAAGTTCGTCGGGAAGGCGGCATATCCCATGCCGAAGTGGGGACAGCGGAAGTAGGGAGCAGAAGGCAGAAAGCAGAAGGCAGAAAGCAGGAGGCAGAAGGCAGAAAGCAGGAGGCAGAAGGCAGAAGGCAGAAGGCAGGAGGCAGGGGAGCAGAGGGGCCGAGAGCCAAGGAACCCAGTGACAAAGGGACAGAGCGACAGAGAGGGATTCGCAGAATGAGGTTCCGGCCCGTTCTCTGTCACTTTGTCCCTGGGTCCCTCTGTCCCTGAGAGGCGCTATGCTGATATTCCAGGTGTTCATCAACGGGATCCTGCTGGGCGGCCTGTACGGCATCATGGCCATCGGGATGTCCCTGATCTGGGGCGTGATGAATATCGTGAACATCGCCCACGGGGCCCTGATCATGCTGGGCGCCTACATCACCTACTGGACCTTCACGCTGTGGGGCTGGGACCCGTTCCTGTCCCTACCGGTGACGATCCTCGCGCTCTTCGTGTACGGGTATCTCCTGCAGCGGCTCATCCTCAACCTGGTGGTTCGCGCCCAACTGTTCCTGACCCTCCTGATCACCTTCGGCATCGAGGTGGTGATGGTGAACCTGGCCCGGATCTTCTGGTCGTCGGACCTCCGGCAGGTCACGCCAACCTATGCGGGAGCCAACTTCGCGGTGGGCGGGATCACCATCCCCTACGTCCGGCTCTGGGTGTTCGTGACCACCATCGTCATCTCCGTGGTCTTCTTCTTCGTGCTGGAGCGAACCCGGCTGGGACGGGCGATCCGGGCCACCGCCGAAGAGCTGCGCGCCGCCCGCCTCACGGGGATCCCCGTGGGCCACATTTACGCTGTCACGTTCGGGTTGGGGTCGGCTTTGGCCGGGGCTGCCGGGGCCCTGTGGGGGATACTCTTCCCGGTCACTCCGGTCATGGGCGGAGCGCTGACGCTCAAATCTTTCGTGGTGGCGGTGCTGGGTGGGTTAGGAACCATGATGGGGGCCATCGTTGGCGGCCTGGTCCTGGGACTGGCCGAATCCTTCAGCTCGACCTATATTGGGCCCACCTATCCCAACGCCATCAGCTTCGGCCTGCTCGTCCTGATCCTGATCTTTCGCCCCACGGGCGTCTTGGGCAGGAAGGAGCAGTGATGAACGCCAGGCGCTGGGTTCCGCTGCTGGCGGGCCTCCTGGTGGTTGTCGTCCTAGCGGCCGCGCCCGGGGTGGTGTCGCCCTTCATGCTCCAGTTCCTCATCAACCTGTTCATGCTGGCCATCCTGGCGGAGAGCTGGAACATCATCGGCGGGTTCACCGGGTACGCCTCTTTCGGGAATGTCGCATTCTTCGGGGTCGGGGCCTACACGACCGGAGTCCTCCTGACCCGGGTGGGATTTCCCTTCGCCCTGGCGTTGCCGGCAGGGGGCATCGTCGCAATGCTCTTCGCCGCCGTGGTGGGGATGCCCATCCTGCGGTTGAGGGGACACTACTTCGCCATCGCGACGCTGGGGGTCGCCGAGACGATGCGAGAGGTGGTGTATAACCTGGAGTTCACGGGCAAGGGCACCGGCCTGGTGATGCCCATCCTGCGCAGCCCCCTGCCGTTCTTCTACCTGATGCTGGGTATCCTGGTGGCGGTGACATTGGTGAACTGGTGGCTGTCGGAATCTCGCTTCGGGTATGGATTGATTGCCATCCGGGAAGACGAGGACGCGGCGGCCGTGATGGGGATCAACACGCCCCTCTACAAGACCATCGCCTTCGCCCTGAGCGGCGCCTTTACCGGCTTGGCCGGCGGCGTCTGTGCGTACTGGATCACGTTCATTGACCCTGACGCGGTTTTCAAGGTGATCATCACCGTCCAATTGATCATCATGGCGGTGTTCGGCGGGACGGGGACGGTCCTGGGACCGCTGCTGGGAGCCCTAGTGCTGGCCTCGGTGTCGGAGTGGCTGTCCACCCAGTTAGTCACGCTCGCAGAACTCTTTAACGGCTTGATCATCATCCTGGTGGTGCTCTTCATGCCCAAGGGCCTGTCCGACCTGATCCGGCAGCGGACGCTGTCGCTCCGCTATTTTGCCAGAAACTTCCGGGAGTATCGGATCTGACGGAGGAAAAAGCGTTCGGCTGTTTCCGCCTCCGGCGGATTCGACTGTTCGGCTGTACGCCAGGCCAGAAGAACTGTCGAACGCCCGAACAGCCGAACCGCCGAACTGCCGAACGTTCTTGAGGAGAACATGGCCATCCTTCAGGCGCGCCGCGTAACTAAAATGTTCGGGGGGCTGGCGGCCGTATCCCTGGTCAGCTTCGACCTCCGCCAGGGAGAGATCCTCGGCCTGATCGGGCCCAACGGGTCGGGAAAAACCACCCTCGTCAATGTCATCACCGGGACGCTCCCATATTCCGACGGAGACGTACTCTTCCGAGGCCAGTCCATCCGCGGCCTGCCGGCCTACGAGATCGGCCGGCTGGGACTCAGCCGCACCTTCCAGGTCGTCAAGCCGTTTCGTAATCTCACTGTCCTCCAGAATGTGATGGTGGGTGCGTTGTTTGGATCCCGGGGTGGTCCCCGGGAACTCGCGTCAGCTCGGCGGCAGGCGGAGGAGATCTTGGAATTCGTCGGGCTGGCCCAGCGGGCCCAGGCGCCAGCCGAGAGTCTGAACGTGCCGGAGCGAAAGCGAATGGAACTCGCCAGGGCGCTGGCCATGCGCCCCACCGTCCTCTTCCTGGACGAGGTCATGGCCGGCCTGAATCCAGTCGAGATCGACGAGGCGGTGCAACTGATCAAGCGCATCCGGGACCGTGGGATTACCCTGATGGTGATCGAGCACGTGATGAAGGCGATCCGAAACGTATCGGATCGGATCATGGTCTTCCACCACGGGGAGAAGCTGACCGAAGGTTCGCCCGAGGAGGTCCTCAACAACCCGGCAGTCATTTCGGCCTACCTGGGCCGCCGATACGCGGAGCAGGCCCGTGCTTGAGGTCCGGGGGCTGCACGCGGGCTACGGCGAGGTCCAGATCCTCCGGGACGTGAGCCTGTCGGTGGGGGCCGGACAGATCGTCACCCTCGTAGGCAGCAACGGGGCCGGGAAGTCCACCCTCCTGAACACCGTCTGCGGGATCCTGCGTCCCCGGGCGGGCAGCGTCCTGCTGGACGAAACGGACATCACAGGCTGGAGTTGCGAGGCAATCGTGGCCCGAGGCATCACCCAGGTCCCGGAGGGCCGGCGCCTCTTCCCGCAAATGAGCGTGCGGGAAAACCTGCTGATGGGGGCGTACCGCCGCCGGGACCGGGCGGGGACTCAGCGGGATCTCGATTGGATCTATGAGCTTTTCCCGATCCTCAAGGAGCGGCAGCGCCAGAGCGCTGGCAGCCTGAGCGGTGGCGAGCAACAAATGTGCGCGATCGGTCGAGGGCTGATGGCTCGTCCCCGGATCCTGATCCTGGACGAATTGTCGCTGGGGCTGGCGCCAATCATCCTGGACGTCCTGGTGGACACGCTGCGCAAGATCCACCAGGAAGGGACGACGATTTTCCTGGTCGAGCAGGACGTGGCCACGGCGTTTGACGTGGCGAGCACCGGCTACGTCCTGGAGAATGGGCGGATCGTTCTGTCGGGCCCGACGGCCGAATTGAAGACGAATCCCCACGTGAAGAAGGCCTACCTCGGCCTGTAGGCATATCGAGGGCAGCCCACTGATAGGCTGCTGGCAATTTCAGGAGACTCACCAGATATGGGGTCAGGCTTTGATAATTTGCTTAATGCGTTTCCTTCGAGCGCCCCGCCGGATGACCCGTCTCAACAGCGTAAGCCTAGCAGAGAGATGAGAATCGGCGGCGAGCCGATTCTCCAGGCGCCGCAGGGCCAGGCTCAAGGTCGCCTCATCGCGCCCGAAGTAGCGAGCCGCCGCGTTGATCGGGAGGCCGGCTTCTTCCCGGGCGAGGTAGGCGGCGACTGCCCTGGCGAGGGCGGCCGCACGTGATCGCCCCTGCCCACCCATGTGGATCTCGGGTATGCCGAGGGCTCGCGCGACCTGGCGTGCGATCACCTGCATGGGCACGTCCACAGGAGGCCTCGGTTCAACATGGCGAGCCTTCCGTTCCATGCGCTCCGCAAAACGTTCGTCACCTAGGAATCGCTGGCCTATCACCTCATACAGGTCTTGGCGATGGCCGGCGGGGAGACCTGCGTTCACGAAGGCCCGGTAGGCGGCCACCGCCCGATCTCGGCTAGCGGAAAACCGGCGCAGCACGGATTCCACGGCTACACCCTCCGCGTCTCGACCCGCAAGGTAGAGAGGGTGACTACTCCAGGCATACCGATCCGCGGATGGGGAGAGCCCAGCGCGCACGGGGTTCAAGTGCAGGTACCGCACCAACTCCATAAGGTACGCGTCCGACTGGCACAGGATGGCCTTGTAGCGGCCCTGGAAACAGTGGCCGACCAAGCGATGCCGCTGGTTGAAGTGCCGGGTGTAGCTCTGTTGGAGCCCCTGCATGGTCTTGGAGAGGGGAAGCCGCCCTGGCGAGAGGAGCAGATGCAGATGGTTGGGCATGAGGACATACGCGTACAAGGTGAATCCGTGTCGCTGCTGGTAGCGTGCCAGCAACTCACTGTAGCGGCGATAGTCCGACGCGTCCCGGAATATGGTGCGCCGCTGGTTACCCCGAGCCAGCGCGTGGTAGAGCGCCTCTGGAACGTCGATACGGGGTGGACGGGCCATGGATTCTTTCTATGCTAGAAGGCCGGCAAAAGCAATAGCAAATTATCAAAGCCTGACCCCAACCTCACAAGGTGAATCCGTGTCGCTGCTGGTAGCGTGCCAGCAACTCACTGTAGCGGCG
>CAZXXV010000174.1:0-8269 GCA_964644725.1 uncultured bacterium | reverse complement strand
GCAATGACCCTCATTTGTACTCCCTCTCCCTCGATGGGCATATGCGCTAACTTTGAGGCAAAGTCGGTAGTTGCCGTTCGTGTTGAGCCTGTCGAAACACGAATCCCCGTCCGCCCTTCGACAAGCTCAGGGCGAACGGCCATTGAAATGGACGCTATGTTAGCGCTTATGCCCTCGATGGGAGAGGGTTGGGGTGAGGGTGCGGTGTGGGCTGCCGCACCCAGGGGGTACCCGAGGGGCCCCCTCACCCCGCCCCTCTCCCACGGTGGGGAGAGGGAGCAAAGGGCTGCGCGGCCACAATACGTCACCGTAATTCAGAAAGAGAGGACTAACGGGCAGCGGGGGCAAGCGTTCGGGACGGCGGGCGTGTATTGCCTGGTCCTCTGGGTCCCCCGCGCCCGCCACATCACACTGTCGCGGGTGGGACCCTGCCGCTTCGAGCGGGGCTGGTACGTTTACACAGGCTCGGCCAAGCGGAATCTGGTGCCCCGACTGGCGCGACATCTCCAACGACACAAGCGGCTCCACTGGAACATCGACCACCTTCGGGCCGTCGCCAGCGTTCGACAGATCTGGGTCTGGCCCTGGACCCCCGGTGGAGAATGCCGGACGAACTCGCTGGTCCGCCACATGCCGGACGCGACCTTTCCCGTCAAGGGCTTCGGGTCGTCGGACTGCCGGTGCTTCGCGCACCTGGTCGCATTTCCGTCCGAGCCGGTGGCGCCGGATCATGGGGCGCCGTTCACATGTCGTGTGCGGCGAGGATGGGTCATGGCAAGTTACGCGGAGGCGACCGCGGGATCCATCAATAAACATCTGGTCAAGGGATAGCCGGTTCTTGTCCTCAAAAGCGGACCTTGGCTGACGCCCGTTCGCGGGGGTTTGACCGCACCCGCGATGAGGCGTATATTGTGACCGGCGCCACATGGCAACCAGCGCCAAAGGAGTCAAGATGAGCGCCTCCAGCAACGCTTCCAACAAGCCAGCCGAGGTGTGTCCCTACTGGCATCAGGTGACAAACGACTTCGCCTCCATGTACCCGGCCGGTGGGTACTGCATCGCGGGCTGCCACAACCGGATCAAGGTCATGGCGGAGAAGACCTTCGACGACGTCTGCGCAATGAACTTCGCCGAGTGTGAGGGCTACCAACGGCTGCTGGCCGAGGAAGAGGCAAAGCAGCGCCAGACCCTGGGGACGATCTTTCGATAGGCTGCACCCTATGGCTCGCTGTCGCGTCTGCGGCTCCCGGTCGCCGCTTACCGCGTCGAGCCTGGGGGCGTGCGCGTCGTGCATCCGGGCTGACGCCCCTGGGCTTCACGCCCACATCGCCCGCGTACACGCAAGGACCCGCCGCGCCTTCGGACTCCCCCCTGAACCCCCCCACGAGCCCACTGGCATCCTGTGTGACCTGTGCGCCAACCAGTGCCGGATCCCTTCCGATCATGTCGGTTACTGTGGTCTGCGCCGGAACGCGGGCGGTCGCCTGGTCGGTGGCGCGCCGACGCACGGAAACCTGAGCTGGTATTTTGATCCCCTGCCCACGAACTGTGTGGCGGACTGGGTCTGCCCGGCCGGGACGGGCGTCGGCTATCCGACGTGGGCGCACCACCCCGGCCCAGAGTACGGCTACACGAACCTGGCCGTTTTCTACCAGGCCTGTTCCTTCAATTGCCTCGGGTGCCAGAACTGGCATTACCGGGAGGCGACCGGCAACCGGGCGACCGTGACCCCAGCCGCCCTGGCGGCGCAGGTGGATGCCCGCACGGCCTGCATCTGTTACTTCGGCGGAGATCCCAGCCCCCAGTTCCCGCATTCGGTGGCTACCTCGGTCCTGGCGCGGCGACGGATGCCGAAGCGGATCCTGCGGATCTGCTGGGAGACGAACGGGACGATGCATCCGCGATGGCTGCGCCAGGCCATGCGCATCGCGTTGGCCTCGGGGGGCTGCATCAAGTTCGACCTGAAGGTGTGGGACGATGGAATTCACCGCGCCCTCACCGGGTTCTCCAATCAGTGGACGCTGGAGAACTTCCGGCTGGCGGCCGAGCTGGCAGAGGCCCGGCCGGTGCCGCCGGCCCTGGCGGCCAGCACCCTGCTGGTGCCTGGGTACGTGGACGCGGCGGAGGTGGGCGCCCTGGCCCGATTCATCGCCAGCATCAATCCGGATCTTCCGTACAGCCTCCTGGCGTTTTGCCCCCAGTTCTACCTGCACGACCTTCCCGTGACATCCCAGGAGCACGCCGAGGAGGCGCTGGCGGCCGCGAAGGCCGCCGGCTTGACCCGCGTGCGCATCGGGAACATCCATCTGCTGGGGGAACCGTACGATCGTCCGAGCCGCATGGCCGTCTGAATGGTTCGGGGAGAAGAAGGCCTCGCACTGACTGTTGCTCGACGCAAGAGGTGACGCTCGCCATGACGCAACGATACCGGGTCATCATTGTGGGGGCGGGGCCGTCGGGAATCTTTGCGGCCCTGGAGCTCACGCGTGCCGGCGTGGATGGCGTCCTGCTTCTCGAAAAGGGCCCGGACCTGCCCGAGCGGCAGCGTCTCGGTCGCGGGGGATCCATGCTGGCCGGCTGGGGTGGGGCCGGGGCCTACAGCGATGGGAAGTTGGCCCTGTCCACCGAGATCGGCGGTTTCATGGATCGGCACTGCACGCCGAGCCAGCTCGCCGAACTGGTGGAGTACGTGGACGAGACGTACCGCGCCTTCGGAGCGCCCGTCGAACTCCACGGATCGGACGCCGAGGCGGTGGCGCATCTCCAGCGCCAGGCGGCGCGACTGGACATGAAGCTCATCCCAAGCCGGTACCGGCACCTGGGAACCGAGGGCTGTGAGGAGCTGCTGGGCAAACTCCGGGCGCACCTCGGCGGGCGGGTGGCGATTCGGTGCGGGGCACCGGTGGCCGAGGTGCTCGTCGGAAGTGGGAAGGCGGCCGGAGGCGTGCGACTAGACGACGGCGCGGAGATCGCGGCGGACCACGTCATCCTGGCTCCCGGCCGGGAGGGCTCTGCCTGGCTGGCCAAGGAGGCGGAGCGACTGGGCCTGCACACCACGATCAATCCCGTGGACATCGGCGTTCGGGTCGAGGTCCCGGCCTCCGTCATGGAAGAGATCACGCGGGCCACCTACGAGGCCAAGATCATCTATTACACCCGCCGCTTCGAGGACATGGTCCGCACCTTCTGCATGTGCCCGTACGGCGAGGTGATCCGGGAAGACTTGGGCGGCCTGTACACCGTGAACGGCCACAGCTACGCGCATCGCAAGACCGCCAACACCAACTTCGCACTGCTGGTCAGCAAGACATTCACGGAGCCCTTCCGGGAGCCCATCGCGTACGGCCAGCATATCGCCCGGCTGGCCAACATGCTGGGGGGCGAGGTCATCGTCCAGCGCGTGGGCGACCTGCGCCAGGGCCGGCGCTCCACCCCGCGGCGGATCGAGCGCGGTCTGGTGGAGCCGACGCTCCGCCAGGCCACGCCGGGCGACCTCAGCCTCGTCCTGCCCTATCGCTACCTCGCAAACATCCTGGAGATGCTGGAGGCGCTGGACCACCTCGCCCCCGGCATCAACTCGGTGCACACGTTGCTCTACGGGGTGGAGGTGAAGTTCTACTCGCTCCAGCTTCGGCTGGGTCCGGGCCTGGAGACGGAGATAGCGCACCTGTTCGCCGTGGGGGATGGGGCCGGGGTCAGCCGGGGGCTGGTCCAGGCCTCGGCATCGGGCATCGTGGCGGCCCGGAGCATCGCAGCGCAGGTGAAGGGGGGAGGGGGCTAGCGGGTCGGCTCGCCGCCTCCGAGGAAGGCCCGGACGGCCGACACGAGGGTGTCGGAAGGCTCCAGCAGGGTCGCGTGTTCGACGCCGGAGAGGACGAGACGGCGGACGTTCGGTAGGTGCGCCGCCAGGACCTCCACGACGCTGGAGAAGTGGCGGTGGGTCTTCTCGCCTACGATCAGAAGGACGGGCTGGCGCACATCCGCCAGACGAGCAGTGGGATTGAAGGCCTCGGCTGAGCGGACGATCCCCTCGATGATCCAGGACGGTCGCGACAGGAGGAGCGGGCGGTACCGGCTGCGGAGGAGCCCCGCGACCCTGGCGGGTGGCAGGACGCAGCCGAACCAGTAGCCGAGACCGGCGGCCACGCCCCGTTCCTGCAGGATCCGGGCGATTGTCTCCCCGTTGAGACCGGCGGTGTTGATTGGGTGATCCTGCTGGAGGCCGAGGATCGGTGGCTCCGCCAGGATCAGGCGACGCGCCCGCTCCGGATACGCCAGCGCAAAGCCCAGCGCCGTCATTGCTCCGCCCGAGCATCCGAAGAAATCCGCTGTCGAGATCCCCAGCCCGTCCAGCAGTCCCCGCAAGTCCTCGGCCAGCACCTCGACGGTGTAGGGCGCCTCCCGGGGCGGGATCTCGCTTTGCCCATGGCCCCGGCGGTCATAGGCGATGACCCGGCGCTCTGCGGCAAGGTGCGGAAGCAGGCGGCGCCATACATCCAGGCTCATCGCATCGTTGTGCAGCAGCACCAAGGGCTCGCCGTCACCGGCGGTTTCGTAGTAGGTGTTGATGCCGTTCGCTCGGATGAAAGGCATAGTCCGACTCCAAGAGATCGAGGCGTGCGCGCGGCCGATTGGCTCGCGCCTCAGCCGGAGCCAGGTGGCCCGGCGTCGAGGAAGACGTGCGCCTTGGCGAGCAGGTCGCGAGCGTTCTTGAATGTCAGGCGCTTCAGCGCCTCGTCGTACTGGAGCCACAGGTACCCGGAGTGCTCGTGGGACAGCGTAACGTCGCCGGTGGGCGTCTCGGCCAGGAAGTAAATGACCACCTTCAGCATACCCTCCCCGGCCTTGCGGTAGAAATAGCGCATGCTCTCCTTGAAACCGGGGATGAACCGGGCGTCGCAGATGCCGGTCTCTTCCTGGAGTTCACGAGCCGCTGTCGTCTGCGGATCCTCCCCTGCCTCGATGTGCCCCTTGGGAAAATCCCAGTGGGCCCCGTAGTCGAGGAGCAGGTACTCCCGCTGCTGCCTGGTCCGGAACAACACCGCGCCGGCTGAGATCTCGCGACCCATCGGTCCTCCCATCTCCTTATAACCCGAAAGGCCGGTTGCTGCAAACCCCACTGCATTGCGAAAAGGCTTGAAAACCGCTTGACGGCGAGGGTAGAGTATCCCGGGAGGAAACAACTCATGCGTCGGAACTCGCCAAGCGTCGGCCGGAAGGTCCCACGGAGCTCTTACGAGCGCGATCGGCGCGCCATCCTGAAGCTGGTGCCCAAGCTTCGCAAGATCAAGCCGCAGAAGGGGCGCTGATGTGCCGGCAGGCGGCGGCGGGAGGAAGCTGAGGCTTGATCGCTCTTGGCTGAGCGCTTACGAGGGAGTGCAGCCGTGACTCAACATCAGGCACCTCCGATCCGCGCGGATTTCCGTTTCTGGTGGCCCGTCACGGTTCGCTGGGGTGACATGGACGCCATGGGCCACGTGAACAACATCATCTACTTCCAGTACCTGGAATCCGCGCGGATCGGATACTTCGAGATGCTCATGGGTTGGACCGGGCGCGATGAGGGTGAGGGGCGGCAGGGGCCGGTTGTCGTGTCACAGACGTTCAATTATCGTCGCCAGGTGTATTACCCGGCCGAGCTGGATGTGGGGGTGCGCTGTCGCGAGATCCGGGACCGGAGCTTCGTTCTGGAGTACGGCATCTTCCGGAAAGGAACCGACGAGCTGGTCGGCGATGGAACCAGCGTGGCGGTCTGGCTGGACTACGACTCCAACAAGGCAGTCGCGCTTCCGCCGGAACTTCGGCAGGCTCTCATCCCGAACTGAAAAACGTTCGGCTGTCCCCGCTCCGGACCGCCTCCGCCCCGGACCCCGCTCGCAGAAGCGGGGAGCAGGGGCAGCGGGGCGGAGGCGGCGGTTCGGCAGTTCCGCAGAAGGTCCGAACCGTCGAATCCGCCAAAGGCGGAAACCGTCGAACGCTCTTTGGTCTTCTATGCGAACGCCGCCGGCTTCCCCAGCAGCCGCGCATACGCCTCCAGGTACTTTTCCCGCGTCCTGGCGACAATCTCGGCGGGTAGAGGCGGGGGAGGGGGCTTCTGAGGCCATTTGATGGAGAGCAAGTAGTCGCGGAGGAACTGCTTGTCGAAGGAGGGCTGGGGGCCGCCCGGCTTGTATTCATCCTTGGGCCAGAACCGGGAGGAATCGGGGGTCAGCACCTCGTCCACCAGCATCAGGGTGTCGCCGGCCAGCCCGAACTCGAACTTGGTGTCGGCCAGGATGATGCCGCGGGCCTCGGCGATGGAGCGGGCGCGGCGATAGACCGCCAGGCTGAGGTCGCGGAGGCGCTCCGCCAGGTCGGCACCCAGATCCCGGACCATGTGATCGAAGGGGACGTTCAGGTCGTGCGTGCCCAGCTCTGCCTTCGTCGCCGGGGTGAAGATAGGTTCTTCCAGCCGATCCGACTCCACCAGGCCCTTGGGCAGACGGATGCCGCACACGCTGCCGCTCTCCCGGTACTCCTTCCATCCCGAGCCGCTGAGGTACCCACGGACCACGCACTCGAAGGGAACGACACTGGCTTTCTTGACAAGCATGGAGCGGTCCCGCAGGCTCTCGGTGTATGCGCGGCAGGCGGGCGGAAATGCCGCCACGTCCGTGCTGATCAGGTGGTGAGGGACGAGGTCGGCGATCTGGCTGAACCAGAAGGTGGAGATCTGGGTGAGGATCTTCCCCTTATCCGGAATGGGATCGTTCATCACCACGTCAAAGGCCGAGATGCGATCCGAGGCGACGATCAACAGGGTGTCCCCCAGATCGTAGATGTCCCGCACCTTCCCCCGGCCTTTGAGAGTGAGGCCCGGGAGGTTCGTTTGAAAGAGCGCTGTTCCCATGGGATCCTCCGTAGCGAAAGCTGGGTTGGTCACAAGCGGCGACATCCTACCACAGGGCTCCGATCGGCCGGAAGGAAATCTGACATCGCACGAGGGGTGTGCCAACGGATGAACCCAGGAGGCGAAGAGGAGAGGCTCCCAAGGCGTTCGGGTGAGATGAGGATGCCTGCTGCCCTGCGGGTCTGGACCTGCATCTTTTTGTGGGCCGTGACGACCGTGTTGCCGGCCTGCGCCCGCGTGATCGCCTGGCCGTCTCCAGACCTGGATCAGGACTTCGTCCGGCGCCACATCACCTTGATGGAGACCAAACCTTTCGACGGAGTGGTCCTCCAGGCGACGATGGTCGGACAGGAGGGGACCGCGCGGTTCTTCGCCTGGTCCGCGGTGAATCGCCGGTACAGCGCCGAGGAGTTCCGGCCGTTCGTGGAGGCGGTGCACCAGGTCCCGTTCCGCCGCTTCCGGCACAACTTCCTGCGGATCAATCTGAACCCAACGGATCGGCCCTTCGACATGTTCGACGACGATCGGTGGGAGATCCTGACCGCGAACGTTGCAACCGCGGCCGCAGCGGCGCGCGAGGCTGGACTTCGCGGATTCATGGTGGACCCGGAGGCCTACGCGGATCCCGAGCCGGGCACCGAGATTCCCCGCTTCAACGTCTTCGACTTCCGCCTCCGTCGCACGAGCCGGGAGTTTCCTGCCTACCGCCAGCAGGCGTTTCACCGGGGGCAAGCCGTTGGCCGCGCCGCCGCCTCGGCCTATCCAGGCATCACGCTCATCTTCGCCTTCGGCCCCGGCGCGACGTGCCTGGGGCGAGGATCTCTGCCCGAGCGAGTCTACGGCCTTCTGGGCGCGTTCGTGGACGGCGTACTGGTGGGAGCCGGAGGGCAGGCGACCGTGGTCGAGGGCTTCGAGTTGGCGTACCCGTACCGATCCTGCGATCGCTTTCAATGGGCGTATGCGTACCTGCGGGGACCCTGCCGGGATCTCTCCCTAGAGCCCACGAGGTACGATCGCTGGCTGGAGATCGGATTCGGCATCTGGCTGGACTACGATTCGGGGCGCACGTGCCAGGACGCGCGAGTGGCCGGCCGCGCCTGCCGGTGGTTCGACCCGTCACTCTATCCGGCCGAACAGCAGTATCTCGTGGACCCCGAGCAGTTTGCACGCGCCGTGGCGTCCGCCCGGGCGGTCGGCGACGGCTACGTCTGGATCTACACCGAGGAACCGAAGTGGTGGACAGAGGAGCATCCTCTCGGAGAAAACCTGCCGGAATCTTATGTGAGGGCGCTGGAGCGGGGACGGGATGCCACGGGCCTGTCCTGTCCACGGCCGGTCGAATCGCTCCCGGCACATTCCATCCCTGCCAGCAACCGGTGA
>CAZXXV010000173.1:0-8327 GCA_964644725.1 uncultured bacterium | reverse complement strand
GACTTGGCAGAAACTATGGTATATTTACGCGTGAAGCAAAGTTTATGGTATATGGTAGGAGTGAGGACGAAGCGCATTTGACGTCCCCTGAGCAGGAGTTTTTATCTCTCCTGCTGATTAGTGCTGACTTTCAGTTTTCTTGGCCACGGCACTCCAAAAGACCCAAACAGAACGCTGGCTACTAATGACACCGAAAAGACTCCCCTTTGTCTTTCCCCCCTCTGGTGCTGCTTCTCCCGACCAAAGCCACGCAATCCAGGCGTGGCCCGAATCACGATACGCTCAACATTCATCCGGTGTATTAGCCCAGCCTTACGTTTGCAGGTAGTCACCAGTAGGCGCATTGCTACTGAGTTAACTTGTGACCGATTCAGTTCATTACCGTTGCAGATAGGCCCAATCGCAACAGGTCACCAGAGAGGACCGCCACAACGAACGAGGCGCGCGCGCCCGAGGATCTGCCGAGGATCCTGGTCTGTGGGCTGTTCCCTGGGGACTCCTGAGAGTCTCGACAGGTCATGACGTTCGGATTTGCCGGAACCCTTATGAGGGGCCATGCGCCCAAGGAGGGAGTCATGGAAAAGCAAAGAGGGACCGTACTGCTCGCGGCTTGGCTGGCAAGTACGATGTTCGCCTTATGCTTCGTTTTTGCGTCGGTGCTCGCAGCCTTCGCTGCCGAGGAGGTGGTGATCGGCATCCTATCCCCGTTGACCGGTCCGGCTGCCAAGTTCGGCCAGCTTCAGAGAAACGCCCTGACGATGGCGGCGGAAGATGTGAACAACGCGGGTGGGATCAAGTCGATGGGTGGTGCAAAGATCCGGCTCGTCTTCGGAGATACCCGTGGCGAGGCGGACATCGGCGTGACCGAGACTGAGCGCCTCATCACCAAAGAGAAGGCCCACGCGCTGATCGGCGCATTCCAGAGTGGGGTCGCGTTTCCGGCTTCCGCCGTGGCCGAGCGGTACCAGATCCCCTGGATGACGGACGGGACCGTCGACAAGATCACAGAGCGTGGTTTCAAGTACGTTTTCCGGGCCCATTCCAACGACAGCATCAAGGGCGCCACTCTGGTCGACGGCATCATCGCCCTCAGCAAGCGATTCACGCCGATCAAGAGCGCTGTCATCTTCAGCGAGAACACGGAATGGGGAAAGTCGGTCGGCGACAAGCAAAAGAACTTCCTGGAGAGGCATGGTGTCAAGGTCCACTATGTGGAGCACTACCCGTACGCTTCAGCCGACCTCACGTCGATGATTGTGAAGGCAAAAGGGCTACAGCCTGAACTCGTGATCGCCAACTCCTACCTGGGAGATGCCCTTCTCATCACCAGGCAGATGAGCGAACAGGAGCTTCGACCCACGGTGTATGCCGCGGGGGGTGGCGGGCACCTCCAGCCCGACTTCCTGAAGGGGGCAGGCAAACTCTCCGAAGGGCTTCTGGCCGCCACCAACTGGGCCCCAGCTGTCGGCAAATCGGTGCCATGGATCAAGAGGGAGAACGACCGGTTCATGGCACGCTTCGGAACGCCCCTGGCCGAGGATTCTGCTCGGTACTATCAGTCCTTCCAAGTCATCGTGGATGCTCTTGAACGGAGCGGGACGACCTCACCCAAGGCATTGCGGGACGCCATTGCAGCCACCAACATCACCGATATCAACCACAAGGCGATGATGGTGCCGTACAAGCAATTGAAGTTCGATGAGACGGGGCAAAATCCTAACGCCACAGCCATGGTTGTCCAGGTTCAGGGACCGGAATACCGTCTGGTCTATCCGGACTACGTTGCCGAGCCGGATGCAAAGCCGATATGGCCATATCCGCAGTCGAAGTAGGGATAATCCAGAAGGGTGGCCCTGGGAGCAGGGCCACCCATTGCCCTTGAATTCCCTGAGATGCACACATTCCTGCAAGGCACGGTCGGCGGCCTCCTCATTGGCGGGACGTATGCCCTGATCGCCCTGGGCTTGAATATCATCTTCGGCACCGTGCGGGTCATCAATTTCGCCCAGGGGACCTTGCTGATGGTCGGGATGTTCATGACCTATTGGCTTTGGGCCCTGGGTGGCGTCCACCCGTATCTTTCCCCTGTCGTCACTGTTCCACTGCTGTTCGGCTTTGGCTATCTAGTCCAGAAATCCCTGGTGGCACCGCTCTTCGCCCGGGAGCGGGCGCGCGAGCCGATGAGCGTCCTGCTCCTGACCCTGGGTTTGGCGTTGCTCCTGGAAAACCTGGCTCTGCTTCTGTTTGCCGCAGACTTCAAGACCGTCCAGCTTGACATCAGTTTGCGGACATTCCGGGTGGGGGGCATCATCGTCAGCGTTCCGCGATTCATTGGGTTGATCGCGGCGGGTGTCACCGGAGCAGGCCTCTATCTGTTGTTCACGCGGACCGACATTGGCCGCGCCATCAGAGCTACCGGACAGGACCGGGAGGTGGCTCGCCTGATGGGAATAGACGACTTCCGGGTTTACAACGTCTCCTTCGGGCTGAGCGCTGGTCTGATGGGGATCGCCGCTGCGATCCTGGTGCCCTTCTTCTACGTCCACCCGGCCGTTGGGACCTCCTTTCTTCTGAAGGCGTTTGTCATTGTTGTCTTGGGCGGAATGGGGAGTATGCCGGGGGCAGCGCTGGGTGGCCTTATCGTGGGCGTCATCGAGGGCGTCGTGGGGGTGTACGTGCAGGCGGCCGTGGCTCAGATTGTCCTTTTCGGCCTGTTTGTGGGCATCCTGCTCGTCCGCCCGACGGGCCTGCTCGGCGTGGAGCGGCGGTGAGCCCCTCTCTACTCGTTCCTCCCTCGGCATGGGAACCAACCGAGGGTAGGAATCTCGAGATGGGAACCGAAGTCCCCGTGGTGGGCCGGTGAGTCCTCCAGAAAAAATAGTTGGATGGGTCCTGGGTGGCCTAGTCGTCCTCGCAGTGGCCTTGATCCCGCTGCTGACGCGCTGGCTGCTGCCCGACGACAACTACTGGATCCAGATCCTCATTTGGATCCTTTTTTTCGCCTACCTGAGTGCCTCCTGGAATCTGATCGGCGGCTTTGCGGGGCAGTATTCCATCGGGCACTCCGCCCTGATCGGAATTGGGGCCTATACCTCCTCTCTACTCCACATCAATGCCGGCCTGAGCCCGTGGCTCGGGATGCTTTTGGGCGGGGTCGTGGCCGCCGCGGTTGGTGGGCTGATCGGGTATCCCTGCTTCCGGCTGCGTGGGGCCTTTTTCTCTCTGGTGACCATCGCCTTTGCTGAGATGCTGCGGGTTGGGACGGAGCTGACGGACACGGTTTTTGGCATTGAGGTGAACGGAGTGCGGGGACTCCTCCTGCCGGTCCTGGGGCATCGCCCCGCAGCGTTCCAGTTTGTGGACAAGCGCTACTACTACTACACCATGCTGGGGATGCTCCTCGTCGTCCTGGCGGTGGGGTCGGCTGTAAAGCGCTCGCGCCTCGGATACTACCTCGCAGCCATCGGCGACGACGAGGAAGCGGTTGCGAGTTTGGGGGTTGATCCCGCCCGGGCCAAGCTTCTGGCCATGATCCTCAGCGGGTTCTTCACCGCCATCGGCGGGACCTTCTACGCGCAGTTCATCCTCTTCATCACCCCCACCCGGACTATGAGTTTGGATTTCTCCGTCCAGATGGTGATCATGGCTGTGCTGGGCGGAATGGGCACTGTCCTGGGACCGGTCTATGGGGCGATCATCCTCGTGCCCATCGCAGAGATCACAAGAGCCTTCTGGGGGGGTAGCCTGCAGGGCGTCCACCTCATCATAAACGGTGCACTGCTCATGGTCGTGATCATGTACTGGCCGCAGGGGATCGAGGGCTGGGTCCGGCGCTGGGCCGAAGGTCTAGTCCGCCGAATTGCCGCGCGGGTCTCGCCGCCACCCGTCGTCGAGGCTGTGATGGCGGCCAATGCCCCGGTCATGGTGCTTCCTGAGGGAACGCTTCTGCCGACACGGGCGATCTCAGGCAATGGGGAGCCGTTGCTTGTCGTCCGGAATCTCAGCCGCCAGTTCGGGGGCGCAATCGGAGTTCGGGATCTGACCCTGGAGGTTCGGTCCGGCGAGGTCGTCGGGCTCATCGGCCCCAACGGGGCGGGGAAGACCACGGTCTTCAACCTGATCACCGGATACCTGACGCCTGACACCGGAAACATCTGGTTGGCAGGAACGGATCTGACTCGTCTCCGTCCGCACGCTATCAACCAACTTGGCGTGGCGCGGACCTTCCAGATCGTCCGCCCCTTCATCAAGCTGACGACCCTGGAGAACGTGATGGTTGCCACCCTGCCACGCGTGAATGGGGTGGCAGAAGCGCGGAAGGAGGCAGAGCGCTATCTGGCGTTCGTCGGGCTCTCCCATCGTGCCAACGTGGTGGCCGGCGACCTGAGCACCGGAGAACGAAAACGGCTGGAACTGGCCCGTGCCCTGGCCACACGACCCCGCCTCCTCCTGCTGGATGAGGCCACGGGCGGCGTGGACCAGCGCAGCCTGCCGGGCCTCGTGGCTCTCATCCAGAAAGTCAGGAAGGAGGGGGTCACGCTGGTCCTCATCGAGCACAACTTGCGGGTGGTGACGATGGTCGCGGACCGCCTGGTCATGCTGCACCTCGGAGAGAAGATCGCGGAGGGCACGCCGGAGGTCGTGGTCAGCGACCCACAGGTCGTGGAGATCTACGTGGGAGGTGCCGGTGCTCACCGTTAAGGATCTCGAGGTCCGGTACGGCGGTTACCTGGCCCTGGCCGACGTGACCATGGAGGTAGGCGCGGGAGAGGTGGTCTGCCTGCTGGGCCCCAACGGCTCCGGGAAGAGCTCGCTCCTCAATGCGGTGTCGGGCCTGGTCCCGCCAGCGGGGGGCAAGGTCCTCTTCGACGGTGCGGTCATCAATGATGTGCCGACATACCAGCGCCTGGGTATGGGTCTGGCCCACGTTCTGGAGCGCCGGCGCCTCTTTCCCTACATGACGGTTCTGGAGAACTTGCTTCTGGGGGCCTACTTGCCGGAATTGCGCGGCCAACGGGCCGAGACGCTGGAGCGCATCTACGCTTTGTTCCCGGAGCTGAAAGAGCGGAGCAAGCAACTGGCTTCGACTCTCTCGGGCGGAGAGCAGCAAATGGTTGCCATCGCCCGAGCCCTCATGGCCCGACCGCGCTTCCTGATGCTGGATGAGCCATTTCTGGGTCTCGCGCCGCGGCTGGTTGTGAGAATGTCGGAGACCATCCAGCGGATCAACCGTGAGGGCGTGACGGTACTGTTCACCGAGCAGAACATCCAGCAGTCGCTCTCCATCTCGCACCGAGGGTACATTCTGGAGAGCGGGCGGATGGCGTTGAGTGGAATCGCCGGCGACCTGTTACGGGATGAACGCCTCCATCGGGTGTATATGGGACTCGAAGGCACGAGCCGGGTGGTCTAGGTTCTCTCGGCTCGTCAGTGGGCTGCCACGAAAGGAGGTTCTATGAGCACGCAGAAGTCGTCACCTGATCCGGGCCACAGCGATCTGCTAGCGAGCGCCGCCCAATATTTTCCGGGAGCGTCCACCTGGCAGTGGTCCCTCCCGCCGGACCTCGCCTTCATCGTCGACCGGGGGGAGGGGAGTCGGATCTACGACACCCGCGGCCGGGCCTACATTGACTACGTGATGGGCTCGGGTCCCCTCCTCTTGGGCCACGCCCATCCCGCGGTGGTCCGGGCGGTCCAGGCGCAGATGGCCAAAGGCTCCCTCTACCACTGGTTGAGCGCGCCGACGGTCCGCCTGGCCGAGCTCCTCTGCCAGGCGGTCCCGCTCCCCTGCGGGGAGAAGGTGCGCTTCGTCAGCACCGGGACGGAGGCGACCATGTTCGCCATCCGGATGGCCCGCGTCTTCACCCGGCGGGAGAAGGTCCTGAAGTTCGAGGGCGGCTGGCACGGCCTGCACGATTACGGGATGATCGGCAACTGGCACATCGGTGTGGCCCCCTACCCCACGCCGGTGCCGGACATCGGCGGGATCCCCAAGGGCGCCCTGGAGAGCGTCCTGATCGCCCCCTTCAACGACCTCGAGACGACCGAGGACATCCTGGCCCGGTACGGGCAGGAGCTCGCCGCGGTCATCGTGGAGCCGCTCCAGCGGGCCATTCCGCCCCAGCCCGGCTATCTGCAGGGGTTGCGGGAGCTGACCCGCCGCCACGGGATTGTCCTGATCTTTGACGAGGTGGTGACCGGCTTCCGGTTGGCCTACGGCGGGGCCCAGGAGTTCTACGGGGTCGTCGCGGACCTCGCCACCTACGGCAAGGCGCTGACCTGCGGCTTCCCCCTCGGGGCCATCTGCGGGCGGGCCGATGTGATGGAGACGGCCAACCCGGCGCGGAAGGGGACCCTGGACTATGCCTGCCTCAGCGGCACGCTGAGCGGCAACCCCCTGGCCTGCGCGGCCGGCGTGGCCGCGCTCGAGGAGTTGCGGCGGCCCGGGGTCTACGATCGGCTGGCCGCCCTGGGACGGCGCCTCCGGGAGGGCATGGTCGCCGTCGCCGCCCGGCAAGGGATTCCGCTGCAGGCACTGGGCGAAGGCCCCATTGCCCAACCCATCTTCATCGACCCCAAACGCCGGATCACCGCGGAGGCGGACCTCCGCGAGGCGGACGGGAAGCGGGCCAGGCGGTTGGGCCACGAACTGATCCAGCGGGGCATCTTTGTGGTCCCTGGAGCCAAGATGTATATTTCCCTGGCCCATTCCGACGCCGACATCGACGCCACGCTGACCGCGTTTGCCGACGCGCTGCGAGCGACTGCCTGATAGCGAGGACGCAGTTCCGGCTTATTGCCGTCGGGCAGCCGGTATGCGAGATGGGCAAGTACGCTGCGTACCTTGTCTTGGGCTAGGGGCTAGGTGAGAGATGGGCATGGTGTTCATTCCTCACCTCTTTCGAGCGAGTCCGACTGGTTCTTGTCCTATGAGTTGAATGTTCCGCGGCGATGGACAAATTTCGAATTTAAGGAGGTCCCCCATGCGACAACCCAAACTCGTGAATCTCGCTCGGTGTCAGGCGCTGATGCGACAGCAGGGGATAGACCTGCTGGCACCGAGCACGGAAGCCCACATCTATTACACCGCGGAGTTCCCGGTCTATGAGTTCACCTTTGAGCCGGAAACGGTCGCCTTCTCGTTGATCCCGGCAAACCCGGCCATCGAGCCGTACCTGCTCATCCCCCACATCAGCCGACTGAGTCTCCTCCAGTTTCCTACATGGATCCCCCGGGTGGGCTTCTTCGGCCGGTTCAATATCATGAATGCTCCAGAAGTCCCGGGCTTTCGCGTCGACACGGTCTATGAGGCATTCGCAAAGGCCCTGGCGGAGATGGGCTTGACCAAGGCTCGCGTGGGCATCGAATACCATCGGCTGCCTGCGGCCGCTTACGAGCGCCTGAAGAAAGAGCTGCCCCAGGTCGAGTTCGTGGATGGCACCGACCTGCTCCTGGGCGTCCGGGAGATCAAGATGCCCGAAGAGATCGCCAGGCTGAAGAAGGCGGGCGACGCCATCGAGAAGGGCATTGCCGCAGCCTACGCTCAAGCCAAGCCCGGCATGACCGAGCTCGACCTGGACCGCATCATCCGCCGGACGGTGATGGAGGAAGGCTGCACGACGAACTACGTGCAGGCCGGCACAGGCTCGCGGGGGGCCTTCGGTCCGGTGTACCCCAGTGACACCAAGATCCAGAAGGGCGACGTCATCCGCATCGATGCCTCTGCGAGCTACAAGTACTACGTGTCCGATATTTGCCGCATGGCGGTGGTGGGCAAGCCGACCGAGCAAATGCGGAGCATCTACGCAGCGGTGTACGAAGCGGAGATGGTCGCCATCAACATGGTGAAGCCGGGGCTCAAGATCCCGCAGATGTTTGAGGCGGCCGTGAAGGTACCGCCGACTCGAGGGATCCCCGACTACCGGCGGCACCACATTGGCCACGGCCTGGGCCTGTCGTCTCACGAGCGGCCCTTCCTGGCGCCGTGGAACGACCATGCGCTGGAAGAGGGCATGGTCCTGTGCGTGGAGACGCCGTACTATCTCTACGGCGTAGGCGGGTTCGCGCCGGAGGACCAACTCATCGTGACGAAGGACGGATTCGAGCTGATGACCACGCCACAAAAGGAGTTGATCGTCATCTAGAGGATTGTACATAACTTACGGAAATCCGTCTGCACAGGCGGAGGCTCCTGACTCTGGGCGCACTGCGTACCCACCCAGGGCGGAAACCCCGGCAAGAGCCGAAATAGCGGAGGGGAGACAGGAGCCATATGCGCTTCGACGGCAAGGTGGCCATCGTCACGGGGTCCTCGGATGGGATCGGGA
>CAZXXV010000172.1:6449-8361 GCA_964644725.1 uncultured bacterium | reverse complement strand
CCTTGATGGACTTCAGGATCCGCTGGAAATCGCCCCCGGGCAGATCGGTCCGGCCGATGCTTCCGTTGAACAGGGTGTCGCCGGCGAAGAGGATGTCCCTGGCGCTGCCCGGGACATGGATGCTCAGGCTCCCGGGCGTGTGCCCCGGCGTGTGAATGACCTGGGCCCCGAGCTTCCCGACCGTGACACCGTCCGCATCGCGGATGAACTGGTCCACGGCGGTCATGCGGATCGGCCGGACCCCGTACATGGCAAAGACTTCTGCCTGCCGCGGGGCGGATTCGTAGATGGGCAGATCGGCCTTGTGCAGCCAGATCTCGGCCCCTGTCGCCTCCTTCAGCTCGCGGCAGTTGCCCACATGATCGAAGTGGGCGTGGGTGTTGAGGATGTACTTGGCCTTGAGCTTGTGCCGCTTCAGGACCTCCAGGATGCGTTCGACCTCGTCCCCGGGATCGATGACGATGGCCTCTTGCGTCTCCTCGTCGCCCAATATGGAACAGTTGCACTGCAAGGCCCCGACCACCAGTACCTCGTGGATCATGCTGCCTCCGGCAGATTGCGGATTGCGGATTTCGGATTGCGGATTGTCCGGAACGCGAGCGCGCGGACAATTCGAGCCTAACACATCAACCCATGGAAAGGAACACTCACGTCCATGGCTATCCTGAAGGTCGCGGTCCTCGGCAACCCGGTCCTGCGGGTTCCCGCCGAGCCGGTGAAGAACATCCAGGCGCCTGATATCCAGCGCCTGATCGACGACATGATCGAGACCATGCGGGAGTCCCGCGGCATCGGGCTGGCGGCGCCACAGGTCCACCGCTCGCTCCAGATCGTCGTGATCGAGGAAGAGAAGGACCCCGACGCCTCCAAGGGATCGGCGCGGCCGCTCACCGTCCTGATCAATCCGCGGATCATCCCGATGACCGACCAGATGGAGGAGGACTGGGAGGGCTGCCTCAGCCTCCCGGATCTCCGCGGGAAGGTGCCCCGCTTCAAAGAGATCGAGGTCCAGGCGCACGACCGGCGGGGGAAGCCGCTCCAGCTCAAGGCGAGCGAATTCTTCGCCCGGGTGATCCAGCACGAAGTCGATCACCTGACGGGCACCGTGTTCCTGGACCGGATGAAGAGTTTCGAGACGCTGAGCTACCCGGCGGAATACACGCGCTACTGGGCCCGCCACGAGGACGAGGGGTGAGTCAGCCCACCGACTACCGGTTCTGTCCGCGGTGCGCGGGGCCCCTCGACTCCCGCATCCTCAGAGCCGGCGAGCCGCCGCGCCTGGTCTGCGGGGCGTGCGGATTCATCTTCTTCCTCGACCCCAAGGTGGCCACTGGCGCCATCTTCTCCCTGGACGGGGGCATCCTCCTGGTCCAGCGCGCCATCGAGCCCAGCTATGGCAAGTGGGTCTTTCCCGGGGGCTACGTGGACCGCGGCGAGTCCCTGGAGGCGGCTGCGATCCGCGAGGTCAAGGAGGAGTGCGGGCTGGACGTCCGCCTGGCGCGGCTCCTCGGCGTGTACTCCTCCCCCGGGAATCCCGTAATCCTGATCGCGTACGTGGGCGAGGTCACGGGCGGCTCCCTCACGGTTGACGAGGAGGGATTGGCCGCCCGCGCCTTTCCCCCGGAAAAGATCCCTTGGGATCAGCTCGCCTTTCCCAGCACCTCCAAGGTCATTCGCGACTACCTGACGCTCATGCCCCACGCCTGAGGACTGTCACAGCATGGGCAAACCGTTCCGGGACGTCCTCACCTCTGCTCTACTCGCGGCGCTTCTCACGGCCTGCGCTTCCACCGAGACCGCCCGCCCGAAAGAAGGCCAGGTCGTCCTCCACGCAGGGGCCGCCGCGCCGGGTCCACCCAGCGCGGAAGTGGTGCCCGGCCCGACGATCCGGCGTCCGGCAGTGCTCGAGCCT
>CAZXXV010000172.1:1591-6349 GCA_964644725.1 uncultured bacterium | reverse complement strand
GATCGTGAAACGATCCTCCAGGCCGCTGCCGACCTCAGGCCCGATCGCCTGCTGCGCGAGTCGACGGCGGCGGCCCTGGCGGCTCGCACGGGCCGACCGCCCTTGTTGCTTCTCTGGTATCCCACATGGGGTCCGGACACGCCCGGGACGGATCCCCTGGCCGATGCCCGCGGGCAGGGGGCAGACGGGGTGCTGAACATCTCGCTGGAGGCCTTCGGCCTGGCGATGGGAGAAGAGGCGGATACGTTCGGGGTCTTCGTCCGGGTCCGGGCACAACTGGTCGAGTCCGCCGGGGGCCGACTCCGCTACGAACGGATCCTGGAGCACGCACCTGGCCGCGAGCTTCGCGGGCTGCCGAGGCCGGCCACTTACACGCTGGAATTCCTGGGGGTGGATCAGGCGCGCGTCTTCCGGCACGAGATGCAGGAGGTGATCGCGCGAATGGCCAGGGTCGTGGCGGAGGATCCCGCCATGCCCCTCCCGGCGCGCTGATCAGGTCCCGGGTTGGCGCTGGCGCAGGTGAACGACGGTGGCCCCCCAGCCGCCACGATCCGGCGGAGCGTCGCCGAAATCCAGGGCGAGAGGGTGGGTGCCGAGGAGCGATCGGATGATGGCCCGCTGGGTCCCCGTGCCCCGACCGTGGATCAGGCGCACCTCGCGAAACCCGCGCCGGGCGCACTCCTCCAGGTACTCGTTCACCACCGCGGGGATGTCCTGGGGCGCGAAGGCGTGGAGATCCAGCGAGTCCTCGATGGGCACGACGACCTCGCGTTCATCATCTAGCCCATCAATGGGATCTTCGGCCATTGCGCTCTGGCCCCCGTCAGCGTGTTGGCTGCCGTCCAACACGCTCGGCCAATGAAAAATTTCAAACGGATCCGCCTTTGGCGGACAAAACCGACAACGAAATAGCGCCGGAGATCGACAAGCGCTCGGCGTCGGTCGGGTCACCCTTCATTGTCAGTTGTCGGTTGTCGGTTTTCCATTTTCAATTGGACCGGAGCCGATTATGCAAGAGGCGGGCGCCGGTCCCGCGTCGGGCTCACCGCCTCGAAGGCGTGACCGATGCGAAGCAGCGTGGCCTCGTCGAAGTACCGCCCCACGAGCTGGAGGCCGATGGGCAGGCCGCCCGAGGTGAAGCCGCACGGCACGGACAGGGCTGGATGCCCCGTGACGTTGATCGGCCGCGTGCACCGGATGAGCCACCCCCGCACATCCTCGGTCAGCCCGTCCACCGTCACCCCGCGCGCCTCCAGCGGCGGGGCGGGGATGGGCGTCGTCGGGAACAGGAGGGCGTGCACCTGCCGGAGGGTCGCATCCACCTCGGCGCGGATCACCTGGCGGGCGCGTTGCGCCTTGAGGTACTGGGTGGCCAGGACGAACTGGCCGGTGGTGAGGCGGGCGCGGACGTCCGCGCCGTACTCGGCGGCGCGGATCTTTAGGTAGGGTTCGTGATACGCCGTGGCCTCCGCCGCGATGATGGCGAAGGAGGCGGGGCCGGCATGCGCGATCCTCGGCAATGGAACCTCCTCCACGGAGGCGCCCAGGCCCTCGAGCGAGCGCGCCGCGGCCAGGACAGCCGCACGGACCTCGGGATCCAGGCGCTCGAAGAAGAGATCCTTGGGCAGGCCCAGGCGGAGGCCGCGAATCTCTCCCTCCAGGGCGCGGCGATAGTCGGGAACCGGGACGGCGGCCGTGGATGGGTCCGCGGGATCGTGTCCGGCCAGGACCTGGAGCAGGAGGGCCGCGTCGGCCACCGTGCGGGTCATCGGACCGACGTGATCCAGCGACCACGCCAGGGGGATCACCCCGGCGCGGCTGACCCGCCCGTAGGTGGGCTTCAACCCCACGATGCCGCACAGGGCCGCCGGGATCCGCACCGAGCCTCCGGTGTCCGTCCCCAGCGCCCCGGCGCAAAGGTCGGCCGCCACGGCAACCCCGGAACCGCTGCTGCTGCCTCCCGGCATCCGGGTGCGGTCCCAGGGATTCCGGGGCGTGCCGTAGTGCGGGTTCACCCCCGTGGGGCCGTAGGCGAACTCGTGCATGTTGAGCTTGCCCAGCAGGATGGCGCCCGCCTCGCTGAGGCGCCTCGCGACGGTGGCGTCGGCCTCGGGGACCCACGCCCCCAGGATGCGCGAGCCGCAGGTCGTCCGGATGCCGCGGGTCATGACCAGATCCTTCAGGGCGATGGGAATCCCGTGGAGCGGCCCCCGGTAGCCTCCCTGGGCGATCTCCTGCTCTGCCGCCCTCGCCGTGGCCATGGCCTCCGCCGGCAGGACCGTGATGTAGGCCAGGAGGTCGCCGTCCTGCCGCTGGATCCGCTCCAGGTAGGCGCGCGTCAGTTCCACGGGGGAGAGGGCGCGGCAGCGAAGCTGATCGCCGGCCTCGGCGATGCTGAGTCGGGTCAGCTCATCGGGCGCCACGGTTCTCCTCCGCTGGCGGCAGGAGCACGGTCGCCGGCTCCACCGCGAGAAGATCCAGGTCGTCCAGGCGGGTCAGGCCGTCGAGCTGCGCACCGATCTGGGACGCGGCGATGGCCAGGTCGCCCGGATCGGCCGGGATCCGCGAGAGTTCCTGACTGAGGGCCTGCAACAACTGGGTCGAGATGTTGGTCATGATCTCCTCCCGGAACGCGATGGTTACGGCGAGCTACTCTAGCAGGGGCCCGGCCGGCCTGTCCAGCCGAAAGGCTGGGCCGCGGCCTTCCCGCCCCCTGGTAGGCGAGGACGTCTGATGGCCGAACAACGGGGCGGAGCGCGGCGGACGGCCGCCTGGCAGGCCCTGTTCCTGGTCCTGGGCCTGCTCGTGTTTGTGGGCCTGATCTACGGGGTGGGCCCGCGCGCAGTCCTCGATGTGCTGGAGCATTTGGGCTGGCTGACGCCCCTGATCGTGCTCCCCTACTTCGCCGCTTACCTGGTGGACAGCATCGGGTGGTGGTGGATCCTGCGACACCAGCTCGAGGTGTCCCCGCGAAACTCCAGGCCGGCCCCTCACCTGCTGCAGCTCTTTGCCGTGCGCGCCGCCGGGGAGGTGGTCAACGCCATCACCCCTACGGCCTATCTGGGCGGCGAACCGGTCAAGGCCTGGCTCCTGCAACGACACGGCATTCCCCTCGCTCCGGCCCTGACATCAGTCCTGGTGTCCAAGACGGCCCTGATGCTCACCCAGGGCGTCTACGTCTTCCTGGCTCTGCTGGTGGCGTTGCATCACTGGCGGCCCGCCATCCCGCTTCCCCTGGCGGCGACGGTCGGCCTGCTCCTCGGTGTCCTTACCTTCGGCCTCATGATCGGCGCACAGCGCCGCGGCCTCTTCGCGTTCCTCCTTGGGCTGTCACGGCGTTGGAGCGGCCGGGAGGCGCTCCTGGCCTCGTGGGAGGCGGACCTCCATGCCGTGGATGACCGCCTGCGGGAATTCTACGGCAGCCGGATCCGGGACTTTTCGATCTGCTGCGCGTTTCATTTCCTCGGCTGGGTGGTGGGAACCTTCGAGGTGTACCTGGCCCTGTGGCTGCTGGGCAACCCGGTGGAGTTCGCGAGCGCCTTCGTTATCGAGGCCTTATCCGGCGTGGCGCGGATGGCCGCGATCATCGTGCCCGGCAGCCTGGGCGTGCAGGAGGGCGGCCAGGTGCTGATCTTCGTGGCCTTCGGTCTCACGGCCCCGCTGGCCGTGACCTTCGGCCTCCTGCGGCGGGGGCGCGAGTTGCTCTGGATCGGCTTTGGTTTTGCCGTGCTGCTTCATCATCAGGCGCTGGGATGGCTGCGCGAACGGCGGATGCCCGGACTGGAGCGATGAGCAGGAAAAGAAAAAGGCCTCGAAGGTTTCACGGCATGCTGGCCGCCCCGGTGGACAAGGCCGGGGACTTCGAGGCCCGGCGATTGCTGGGATTCCGCAGACGAAACCCCGGGCGTTCGCCTGAGCGGGGAGACGCCTACGTTACAATCACCTCACCTGTCCAGTGTAATATGCCCACTGGATCACCTCCTTTCTTGTGTACGCTGAACGTACCTGCAACTTTTTCGGGACGCAAGCAAAAAGTGCACGTCGGGCAGAAAAATTTGGACGCCCGGCAAGAGGAGGCATCTCATGAGCGGCTGGTCGGAGCGGGTGCAGCGGAAGAAGCGGCTCAACGGACAGATCCTGCAGAGCCGGATGCGGGTGTTCCCCAGCTTCCAGGAGCTGGGCACGCAGGTCTTCACCGACGGGGTTATCAGCCGGAAGCACAAGGAACTCATAGCTCTGGCCGTGGCGGTCTCGCAGAACTGCTTCGACTGAATTGACCATCGCGTCGAGGAGGTCCTCGACCTGGGTGGGACCGACGCCGAGCTGGCGGAGGCCCTGGACGTGGGTCTGCTGATGGGTGGCACCCTGGCGGCCAAGTCGGTGCGGCACGCCTTCGAAGTGCTGGCGGAGATTCGGGAAGCGAAGGGAAAGACGCGCGATGCGTGAAACGTGAATCGTGAGGCGTCAGGCGTGAGGGGGAAGAACAACCCCTCCGCATCCCGTTGGGAGAAAGGAGGAATCGCATGGCCAGACTGGTGAAGCACGAGATGAACGCGCCGATCAAGATCGACGAGGGGCAGGCAAAGTTCCCGATCTGGATCTGTGCCTGCGGGCTGTCCAAGAACAAGCCGTTCTGCGATGGCTCGCACAAGAAGACCCGCGACGAGGCGGCAGGTGATGTGTACGTGTACGATGATCAGGGACGAGTGAAGGTCCCGACGGAGTACTAAAGGCCGACAATGAAAAACGGGCAACTGA
>CAZXXV010000172.1:0-1491 GCA_964644725.1 uncultured bacterium | reverse complement strand
CCGGCCATTGTCCTGCTCGCCGGTCTGACCGGTTGTCAGTTGTCGGTTGTCGGTTGGGAAATCCCGCCGCCTCCGGCCCGGTCAGGCCTGCTCCGCCGACGGTTTGGGGAAGGGCTCGCGGGACGGGGCGGCGGAGGGCCGGCTGGCCAGCGCGATGCCGCCCACCACGAGGACGGCCGAGGCCATCAGGCGAATCGTGATGGCCTCGCCCAGGACCAACCAGCTCAGCAGCACCCCGAAGAGCGGCGTCGCCAGGAAGTAGGTGGCCAGGCCGCTGGGCTTGTACGTCTTGAGGAGGTGCAGGTTCAGAATGAAGTTGAACCCGGCGACGATGAATCCCTGGAAGGAGAGGGCCAGGCCGAGACTCCAGGTCCATCGGTATGGGTGCGCGGCCTCGAACAGGAGGCTGACCAACAGGTAGCAGGGCACGCTGAACGCCACCTGGGCCAGGAGCAGCTTCACCGGGTTGATTCGCTGCACGGCACGGTTGAGATAGATCGTCCGCACTCCGAGCAGGAAGGCGCTGCCCGAGGTGATGAGATCGCCGAGGAGGAGGTCCGACTCCACGCTGAACTCGTGGGAGAACAGGAGCACGATGCCGGCGTAGGCGATGACCACGCCCACGGTGCGGCCCCCGGAGAGACGATCTCCCGGCACGAAGAAGTGCGCCAGCAGGACGGTGTAGATCGGGTAGGCGTTGAGCAGGATCGAGACGTGTCCGGCTGAGGTGTAATTCACCCCCAGATTCAAGAGAGCGATCTGCACCGTGAAGATCACCCCCAAGATCAGGAGCGGGCGGACCTCGTGGCGGTAAATGCGCAGGGGCGTCCGGGTGGCCCAAGCCCAGAGCAGCACGGTCACGCCGCCCAGGACGAAGCGCATCCACGCCTGCCGGATGGGCGGCGCGTCGTGGAGGCCGATCTTGATGGCGATGGGGTTCCCCGCCCAGAGGAATGCCAGGAGGGTGACCAGCGTCGCGGCCTTCAGGTCAACGTTCCGGGGTTCAGCGGGCATTCCTATCTCCGCCGGAGACGGGGTGGGCTGTCGTTGGCATGACGCGAGAGGCGGCCGAGGACGGCCGGAGGCCGACCGGATTGCCCGGCACAACGAGGGCGGCAGGCGCTCGGAGAGGAGCGTGGCCTCTGGGACGGCTGGGGATCAACCGCCCTCGGGGCCCGCACCAGCTTCCTGCGGCACTCAGGGGCCGAAATGCGGGGGCCATGATAGGCCCCTGGCGTGAAAGGCGTCAATCGAAAGTTTCCGCCGTCTGCCACGACGTGAAGCCGACGGTCTCCATGCCGATGACTATCTCGGAGACCGCGCGAACCTGAGAAGTTCGCCGGCCCTCATTCTCGCGGCCGACCAGGATACCGACACGATCGTGACATTCCGCATAGACCCGCAAACCGGAAAGCTCCAGCCGACAGGGCGGGTTACTCAGGTGCCGACCCCCGTGTGTGTGAAGTTCCCGCCAGGTGACGGCAGGTAGCC
>CAZXXV010000171.1:0-8379 GCA_964644725.1 uncultured bacterium | reverse complement strand
ACGCGGAACATGGAACGGCTCCTTTCTCGGAAGAAGTGCAAGTTGGTTTGGAACTCTACGATCCCTTCGCGTCCCATTATCCCGTCGATTCCAGAGGCTGTCAAGGCGCATTCATGCGCTTAACTGCTTCCCGAACATCGTCGTCTACCCCTTCACCGCCCCGGCCGTCAGCCCGGCGATGAGTTGCCGCTGGACCAGCATGAAGAAGAACACGATCGGGAGGGCTGTGATCACTCCGCCGGCCGTCAGGAGATCCCAGCGGATGATGAATTCGCCCATGAAGGTCTGGAGGCCAACCGGCAACGTCCGGGCCCGGAGGTCCGCGGTGAAGGTCAGGGCGTAGATGAACTCGTTCCAGGAATAGATGAAGATGTAGGTGAGCGCCGCCGCGACGCCAGGCGCCGACAACGGCAGCAGCACATACCAGAAGGTCTGCAGGCGAGTGCACCCATCAATGGTCGCGGCCTCATCCAGCTCGCGGGGAATGGCATTGAAGAATCCGGTCAGCATCCAGGTCGAGAAGGGGACGGCGAAGGTGCTGTGGGCGAGGATCAGAGCAGGCGGCGTGTTCAGGATCCCCAGCGAGCGCATGATCAGGAACAGCGGCAGGACCAGGAGCACCGACGGGAACAACTGCGTCACCAGGAAGCCGAAGAGCAGGATGCCCTTCCCCCGGAAGGGGATCCGCGAGAAGCAGTAGGCGGCCGCCATCGCCACCGCCAGCGCAATGATGCAGGTCGAGATGGCGACGATCCCGCTGTTGCGCATGTAGGTCAGGAAGGGGGTCGTCTCCATCAGCAGGCGGTACCCCTCGAAGGTTGGGTGACTCGGCCAGTACCGCACGGTCTTGGTGTAGAGTTCGGTCGGCGGTTTGATGGAGGTGATGAACATCCAGGCGTAGGGGGCCAGGACAAAGGTTAACCAGGCCCCTAGGGGCACCCACAGCTTCACGGACGCCCAAGCGCGGCGGAGGGGATGCCGGTTCACTGAAGCATCACCTCGTTTTTGCGGAGCTGGCGAAGGTAGAACACAATGGCCCCGGCCAGGATGGCCACCTGGACGATGGCGATGGTCGATCCGTACCCAAAGTCGAGCCGCTTGTAGGCCATGTAGTACGCGTGCAGGGGGACGGTGAGGCTGCTGTAGCCGGGGCCGCCGCCGGTCATGATCATGATCAGGTCCATGTAGTTCGCTGTCCAGATCATCCGCAGCATGGTGGTGATGAGGATGGTGGGGAGCAGGAGCGGCAGCGTGACGTGGAGGAAGACCCGCCAGGCAGACGCCCCATCAATGCGGGCGGCCTCGAACAGGTCCTCGGGGATAGCCTGGAGCGCAGCCAGGAGCATGACGGCGAAGAACGGAATCCCCTGCCAGACATCCGCCAGCATCACCGCCGGCAAGGCGGACCAGGGCTGGGCCAGCCACGGCTGGAACCGCGACAGGATTCCCGCCTTCACCAACAGGTCGTTGATGAGCCCGTAGTTGCCGTCCAGCATCCAGGTCCACATCAGCGCCACGAGCACGCTGGGCGTCGCCCAGGGGATCAGGGCCAGACCGCGGACCATGGCCCGGCCGGGGAACCGCCGGTTGAGAATGAGGGCCCCGGTGAGCCCGCCGAGGAACTGGAAGAGCACGACGCCCACCACCCACACGACGGAGTTCTGCAGGGCGATCCGGATGACTGGGTCCTGGAGCAAGCCGCGGTAGTTGTCGAGGGCAACGTACTGGGAGAGATCGGGGCGCAGGATCTCCAACCGGTGGAAGCTGAGCCAGATGGCTCGGCCAATCGGGTAGGCGACGATCCCCAGGAGGAGGACCAGGGCGGGTGAAAGCAGGAGGAGGGGCAGGATCACATTCCCGCCCCTCCTCTTGTTAGAGACGCTAGCGCTGGAGCGCCTTGGCGATCTCATCCAGCATGTCCTTGCTGCTGATCTGACCGAGCAGGGCGCGCTGCATGTTGGCCTGCCAGGCCTGGGCCGAGACGTAGCCGACGCCGGGCAGCGGCGGCCAGGAGATCGCGTAGTTCGCCCCGTCCAGCGATACCTTGAAGAAGATGTTCTCCGTGTAGCGGGGCAGCTTCGCCACGGACTTCAGGACCGGCAACTGCCCCTGGCGCGAGCCGCTCCACTTGTCCATGGGCGTGGTTTCGCTCAGCCAGGAGACGAATGTAAAGGCCACCTCTTTCTGCTTGCTGGCAGCGAACAGCACGTTGCCGGACATGGTGGCCATGGTGGCAGGCTTCGCCGGGTCGGCCGCCGGAATGGGGAGGACGCCGACGTTCGCCGCGCCGAGCTTCTGGGTGACCAGCACGGAACTGCCGACATGGTGGGCAAACATGGCCGTGTTGCCCGACTGGAAGGCCCCCAAGACCTGGGCGTAGGCGTCGGTCGGGGCGCTGGGCGGCGCAACCTTGTGGGTCCGGAAGAGATCGATGTACCACTGGTTGACCTTCACCGCCTCGGCGCTGTTGATGATCACCTTCCCCCCGGCGTCCACCATGCGAGCGCCGCCGGCCACCATGAAGGCCAGCCACTGGTCCTGTCCACCGGCCCCGCCCCGCAGGCCGAAGCCGTACTGGTTCTTGGCAGGGTCGGTGAGCTTCTTGGCGGCCGTCAGGAACTCATCGAAGGTGGCGGGCGGCTTCAGGCCAGCCTGCGAGAACCAGTCCTTGCGATAGTACAGGTAGAAGGTGATGAACTGGTGGGGCATCATGTAGACGGGACCCGCGGCTGTGATCTTGCCCGTTTCCCACAGGTTCTCGATCACGTCGCCGCGTCCCGGCCACTTGCTGATGGAACTCGCCAGGGGCTCGAGGGCGTTCAGCTTCACGAATTCGCCCAGCCACCAGTCCTTGAAGCGTCCGGCGTCGGGCCCGGAGCCAGCGGCCAGAGCCGTCACCAGCTTGTCATGGTACTCGCTGAGAGGGACGAGCTGGTACTCCACCTTGATCCCCGGGTGGGTCGCGTTGAACTCCTTGACGAGCTGGTCGAACATCGGCTCGGTCGGGTCATCCAGCCACAACCAGTAGCGGATCACGGTGGGGGCCTGGGCATGCAGCGACTCCATCGCGCTGCCCGTCAAGAGGACGAGACCAAGAGCTGCGACGCACAAGAGGACCGTTCGAAGTCGGCGCAACCGCATCATGATGACACCTCCTTGTATCCGGCCGTTTCAGCCGTCAGAAAAACAGGAGACAGCCCACCGCTGCGAGGCTCACCCACACAGAACATCGCACAGGGGTTCCACAAGTGTCAACGGGGAACCATGGACACTCGCGGATCGAGGGAGCCTGGGCCCTACCGCGCCAGCTCCGCCGCCAGCGCCGGCGGGACCGGGACGGGAACGACCGGCACCCTGGTGAACTTGGCCACTAGGTCACGCGTGTTCCCGACGTTGAGTCGCTCGAACATCTGGCCGAACATCTCCTCCAGGGAAGCCCCGATGGCGTCCTGGATGTCGGCGGGAAGGTCCCAGAACCGCGCTTTCAGCGCGGCCCAGGCCTTCTTCCGCGTCGTGTACACGAACTGGGCATCGGTCTGGCCCGGCTTGCGCTCGCTGGCGTGGTGGGCGACCACGTACGAGCGGATCTCCTGCTTCACCGCCTCGGGGAGGCGGGGGTGGTCGAAGATGAGGTTATTGAATCCAAGCGCCAGGTGGATCTCGACCGTCTCGCTCTCCGGAAACCGGGAGAAGACCTCCATCGGGAGGGTGGAGGCGCCGTGCTGGACCGCCCCGGAGAGCCCGAACTCCTTGCGCGCCACGCGGGAGATCTCCGCCAGGGTGTCGAACGCCACGTTGACCCGCGCCAGGCTGCCGTCCGGGAGGACCAATCCCCCGTGATGCGTGCCGGAGTTGACGCTGATCTTGCTGACTCCCGCGCCGCCGCCCGCCGCATCCAGCGCGGACCGATAGGTCGCCATGAAGGCCCGCAACTCGTCCGGAGTCGTGTTGTGGGCCCCGACCTCGCCGATCTCCGCCCCGACGGAGATCGTGACGCCGGCCGGCTCCATCTCGCGGATGATCCGTGTGAAGCGGGCGGTGAGTTCGGCGTTCAATCGCTGTTGCTCCACCAGGGTCGGGTGCGACAGGTCCACCACCGTCGAGGCATCCGCGTCAATGTTGTAGTAGCTCGCCGCGATCTGCTCGCGGATGAGATCGGTGAGCCGCCGGGCCTCGGCCGCCGGATCCTTGCCATAGGTGCTGGCGTTCACCTGGACGTGATCCCCCTGGAGGAAGATGGGCCCGCGATGCCCTTCCCGCAGCGCCGCGGCCAGGACGCCGGCCGTGTATTCCGCGGGCCGCTGGTCCGCGAAGATCATCTCCACGGGCGCCTGCTCGAAGATCAGGAGGTCGGCCTGGAGCTTCCGCGCGGCGCGGAAGGCCGTCCGGCAGGTCTGATACGTCCACCCTCGCAGGTTCATGGCCGGCACCGTCCGGCCCCCCCACTCGCCCCGGCCCCGCGCCGCATACAGCCCTTGAATCGAGGCCGGGAGCAGCCCATTGGCGCGCGCGGTCTCGCGGATTGCCCAGATCGCCGCCCCGCGAACGCGGGGCTCGCCGAGGGCGGCCGCGCGAGCCCATCGGTCCAGGATCTCCACCGGCGGTCTGGCGCCGTCGGGCAAACTCGGGGAAGGCTCGGGGGCAAGGCCCAGAGTGCGGAGGTCGGCAACCAGTTCCGGGACCGACATCGTCTCAATCAATTGTGTCCTCCAGGGGTTACGGGGAAGAAACAGACGCTTCCGACGAACCGAGAGTCTAGCACGCCGTGGGAAGGTTGCAAAGAACGGCCCGAACCGAACTTTGTTTCTTGGTAAGGATTCATGACAAGTTTCGCTTGTGTCTGACACGGCAACGCGATTGGGCCACCAGCGTAGCGCGACGGCTTCTCCTGAAGTTGCAGAGTTTGCTTCATGGGGCATTGTGGCCTGCCTGGGACAGCTGTGCAGTGATCCTTGCAGGCATGGGGTATCTCAGGTATAGTGGATCGTGAAAGGGCGATCAAAAATGTTGATTCATTCTCGTGAAAAAGCTCTTGACCCTGGCACGACAGCGCAGGTCGGCCTGCATCCGTGACCCCGATATTCATGCAGCCGGCGCGCGCCCTGCCCATGAGGCGGAGTGGCATTCCACTTCTGTGATGGGAGCGCACACGCCCAGTTCCTCTACCGCGGGAGGGGTCGGATGAGACTGGGGGCCAAGCTTACCCTGTGGGTGCTGATCCCGCTCCTCCTGGTACTGATGACCTTCACGCTCGTGACCCTTGGCCGGGAGCGCGAGGTGCACCAGCGGGAGGTGCGGGAAGAGGCCGAGCGCATCGCCAACACCCTGGCCATCTCGGTGACCGAGGCCCTCCGGCGCCAGAGCCCGGCGGACATCCGTCGCATCGCGGAAGAATCGGCTCTCGAGCGGAACCAGTTCGGCCTGGTGGTCTACGATTCGCAGGGGCGTCCGATACTGACCTGGGGGTTGGCCTGGGCTGCAGGTGCCATCGGACCTCGGGAAATGGCCAGCCTCTCCAGCATCCCCCGCGGCGTTGGCGTGGTGGAGCGACTGGGCAACACTCCGGTCCGGAGCCACCTCGTGGCGCTGTCGTCCGGCGGCGAATTCCTTGGCGGCCTCAAGGTCTCGGTGGGCCTGGAGGGGATGCAGGAAGTTCTCGACCGCGAGCGCAACTATTTCCTCAGCATGCTGGCGGTGGTGTGCGTTGTTCTGGTCGCCCTGGTCTCCGTCACCATTCGCCGCACGGTGAGTCTGCCGCTGCACGGGCTCATGGGGCGGATCGCCGCTCTAGGGCGCGGGGAGGCGCCGGAGGATGTCACCGTCCCTGGGAGGGACGAGGTGGCCCAACTGGCGCGAGAATTCAATCTTCTGGCGCGAAACCTGGACGAGGCGCGCCACCGGGTCTTGCAGGAGAGCGAGTACGCGCGCAATGTCATCCAGAACATCACGGACGGCATCATCGGTCTGGACGGTCAGCTCCGGATCCGCACCTGGAACCGGGCGATGGCCGAGCGGTACGGGATCGCGGAAACCGAGGTGCTGGGCCATCCCCTGTTCGAGGCATTTCCCGCCCTAGAACTGGAAGGGTTGCGCGAGGAGCTGGATCGGCTGCTCAGCGGAGAGCGCCGGGCGTTCAGCCTCCGGAACTTCGAGCACGAGACGCTCCGCCGCGGCCGCGTGGTCCTGAACATCCGGGGCAGCGCCTTGCGGGGTTCGACCGATCAGGTGGAAGGCGCCGTCCTGGCCATCGAGGATGTGACAGACCGCGTGGCATTGGAGCGCGAGGTACAGCAGGCCGAGAAGCTAGCAGTGGTCGGCCAGCTCGCCGCGGGGATCGCCCACCAGATCGGCACTCCCCTCAACGTCATCTCGGGCTCCGCCGAATACCTGATGATGGAGTGGGGAACGGACCGGTCCCGTCCCCAGGAGCTGGAGATCATCATTGCCCAGACGGACCGCATCACTAAGCTCATCGAACAACTGCTGAACTTCGCCCGCCCGGCCCGCATGGCGCTTCAACCGGTGAAGCTGAACGACCTGCTGCGGGACGTCCTGGGCTTGACCGAGCACCAGATCGCCAAGGAGCGGATCACCATCAAGACCGACTTCCAGTCCGACCTGCCGGCGATTATGGGCGACGAGAACCAACTGGAGCAGGCGTTCCTCAACATCGTGGTCAACGCCTGGCATGCCATGCCGGTGGGTGGAACGCTGACCCTTCGGACCCGGAGCGCGCCCATGGGGGATCGCCTTCGTCGTGGCGGCCGCGCCGCGCCAGCCAGCGTGGAGGTGATCATCGCCGACACCGGGATCGGGATCCCGCCCGAGCATCTCCCCAGGATCTTCGACCCCTTCTTCAGCACCAAAGGGGTGGGGCGGGGAACGGGTCTCGGCCTGGCCATCACCCGCCGTATTGTCGAGGATCATCATGGGATCATCGAGGTAGTCAGTGAGGTAGGACGTGGCACCACCTTCACTATCCGGTTGCCCGCGGAGGGGGTTGCACCATGACGACGCAGGAGCGGGTTCTGATCGTGGACGACGAGGAGCAGATGCGGGAGCTCCTCGCCAAGGTCTTGGAGAAAAACGGCTACCAGGTCACCACCGCCGGCGACGGGGGCCAGGCCCTGGCCCTGCTGGAGAAGGAGCCGATGGACCTGGTGGTGACGGATGTCCGCATGCCGGGGCTGGACGGGATGGAGGCGTTGCGGGCCATCAAGGAGCTAAGTCCCGAGATCGTGGTCATCATCATGACAGCCTTCGGCTCCATTGACCAGGCGGTTCAAGCGGTGAAGGAAGGGGCCTACGATTACATCAATAAGCCGTTCAAGATCGACGAGATTCTCCTGACCATCAAGAAGGCCCTGGACGAACGGCGCCTGCGGCACGAGGTGAGCGCCCTGCGGCACGAGCTGCGCACCCGGTACCATTTCGAGAACCTGATCGGGAAGAGCCGGGCCATGCAGGAGGTGTTCAGCCTGATCGAGCAGGTGGCGACCAGCCGCAGCACCGTGATGATCTACGGCAAGAGCGGGACGGGCAAAGAGCTGGTAGCCAGGGCGATTCACTACAACAGCCTGCGGGCATCCAAGGCCTTCGTCGCCGTCAACTGCGCTGCCATCCCCTCGGAACTCCTGGAGTCGGAGCTCTTCGGCCACGAGAAGGGGGCCTTCACCGGGGCCATCGCCACCAAGGTGGGGAAGTTCGAGCTGGCCACCGGGGGGAGCCTCTTCCTGGACGAGGTGGGCTCCATGCGGCTCGACCTCCAGGCCAAGATCCTCCGGGCCCTCCAGGAGCGGGAGATCGAGCGGGTGGGGGGCACCCGGATCATCAAGATCGACGTCCGGGTCATCGCCGCCACCAACCGGGACCTCAAGAAGGCCGTGGAGGAGGCGACCTTCCGGGAGGACCTCTACTACCGCCTGAACGTGGTCCCGATCACGCTGCCAGACCTCAAGGACCGACAGGAGGATATCCCCCTTCTCGCGAATCACTTCGTCCAGAAGTTTGCCCAGGAGTCCAACCCCAACATTCGCGAGATCTCGAAAGAGGCCATGGGAATCCTTCTCAGCTACCCCTGGCCCGGCAACGTCCGCGAGCTGGAGAACGTCATCGAGCGGGCCGTGACGCTGGGGCGCGGGCCGGTCATCCTGCCCGGGGACCTGCCCCCGCATCTTGCGGGTGGTGCCGGTCCGGTGGAGCGGGCGTTGGCCCAAGAGGCCAGCCTGGAGGATCTGGAGCGGGACTACATCAAGGCGGTGCTACGTCGCACCAAGGGGCACCAGATCCGGGCGGCCGCCATCCTGGGGATCGACCGGCGGACCCTCTACCGCAAGATCCGGCGGTATGGGATCAAGCCGACGCAGGAGTGAAGCGCCT
>CAZXXV010000170.1:0-8412 GCA_964644725.1 uncultured bacterium | reverse complement strand
GGGGGGGCGAAATCCGTGGTTGAGTCGAAGGTCATCCGTGGGGTCTTGGAGGGGGCGAGGAGATGGCAGGGAGAATTCCCAAGGGGCATCCGCTGGTTCGATTGTTCGCCGGCCTGACGAAAGAGAATTTTGCCGAGCATCTCGGCTGGCCGGATGCCGAGGTGATCGGATATCTCTCCGACGTCCTCACCGACTTCGTACACGTGGATCAACTCTACAAGATCCGGAATGCTCAGGGAAGGCGGGTGGAAGAGGTCGCGGAAATGCTCGCCGAGGGCGACCTGCTGCACCGTGCGGAAAGCATAGACCGCGAGCGCGAGGTGCACAGGCACATCGGCGACTACACGCTGTTCATGACCGGGATTTTCCCAGAGTTTCTCCGGCGCCTGAAGACCTCCAAGGTGGTGATCTCGCCCGACGCCCTCTTGGACTACATCCGAGTGGGCAAGCGCTCCTACCGGATCGTCTCCGAGTTCACGTACGGCCCATACGGGGAGTCTGCGCCCCTCTTTCGCAAGCTGTCCGAGAACTTCGAATTGTGCGTCTACGGGCTCGGGTACGTTCGGGCCGACCTGGATCGCCTTCGCGATCCCCGCTTTCAGGCGCTGAAGGGGCGCCTGCTCGGCTGAAGTCTCCTCCGGCCGACGGGGATGGCGCCGGGGTCGTCGTCTATCCTGCGCTCCGCTCACCTCCGACATTCCGCTTGACGTGCCCTCCGGAGCAGTGGTAGCGTCCCCGTCGATATCTCTTCGCCCTGGTGGTCTTTCCCTGGCTCGGCCATCCCGGCGGTCCCGCGAAAGCGCGGGACAGCCGCTCCCGAGCGCGACCCGTTTTCCAACTTCGGGTGCTTCCCCCCAATCACGGGAACAGGGGACGGATCAGGGACCTCGCGGCCAGGAACCAGAGCGTGAGGGAAGTTCGCGTGAAGATCACCGGTATCCAGAGCTTCCTGGTTTCTCCCACCCCTCCCAAGCAGGGATGGAGAGTTTCCAAGCATCTTCTCCTGCTCAAGGTGGAAACCGACGAGGGAATCGTGGGCTGGGGCGAAGCCTTCAGCCTGCGGGACAGAGAGAAGAGCATTGTCGAGAACATCTCCAGCCTCGGCCGCTACCTCATCGGCAGGAACCCCTTCCACATAAAAGCCTTCACCACGTGGGCCTGCACCAAGTTCGCCGAGGGGAGGCCCGCCCTGGAGCTTTACTCCGCCGTGAGCGGGATCGAGCAGGCCCTGTGGGATATCGTCGGGAAGGCGCTCAACACCCCCGTCTATAACCTCCTCGGGGGACCCTGTCGCGACAGGATCAGGGTGTACGCCAACGGTTGGACCTCCGGCGCACGAAGCGCCAAGGAGATGGGCGAGAGGGCCGCCGAGCTGGTGAGCAAGGGGTTCACCGCCGTCAAGCTGTACCCGTTCGAGAACGACGACCCCGAAGGGACCGTCGTGGAGAATGTCCGGGCCGTCCGGGAGGCGGTGGGGCCCGCGGTCGACCTCCTCATCGATGTCTGGCGCCGCCCCGAACCCTCCAAAGTCATCCGGGTGGCCCGGATGATCGAGGAGTTTCGGGTCTTCTGGTACGAGGAACCGGTCCCCTCCGAGAACCTCGATCTCCTGGCGGAGGTCCGCCGCTCAATCCGCCTTCCCGTGGTCACGGGGGAATGCCTCTACACGAAATACGACTTCCGGCAGGTGCTGGAGAAGCGGGCTGCGGACATCCTGAACCCCGACGTGGCGAGCTGCGGAGGGATCCTCGAGCTCAAAGAGATCGCGGCCATGGCCGAGCCGTATTATGTCCAGGTCTCCCCGCACAACTACAACAGCACGGCGGTGGGCCTGGCCGCCACCCTCCAGGCGTCCGCAGTCATTCCCAATTTCGTCATCACGGAATACTTCGTGAACTTCCAGGAAGTCGGAGACGCAATCTCCATCGATCCGTTCAGACTGGAAGAGGGATGCATTCGACTTCCGCCATCTCCCGGCCTTGGAATCGCCATCAATGAAGCGGCCCTGAAGGCACACTCCTTCCGGGAATTTCCGCTGCGGAAATGGTAAACGTCAGGGAAAAGGAGCAACGGTGATGTGCAGGAGCAGTCGGCGAGTTTCCGTATCCGCTTATCTCCTTGCCGGTTGGGCAGCATTCTCGCTCGTCCTCTGCCTGGTTGCCTCGGACCGGGCCTGGGGGCAGGAGAAACCCCGGTATGGCGGCACCTTCATCGTGGGCACGGGGGGGGACCCGGTCAGGCTGAACCTGGCGTCGGGGTTCAGCACCGTCGACACGCTGGCGGCCGCCAGCATCTTCAACATGCTCGTCAAGTCCGATTCCGAGCTGAACCCGCAGCCCGACCTCGCGGAGTCTTGGAAGGTCTCCGACGACGGCCTCACCTATACCTTCAATCTCGTCAAGAACGCCACGTGGCATGACGGGAAACCCTTCACCGCCGCCGACGTCAAGTTCACCTTCCTCGAGGTGATCAAGAAGTACCACCCGCGGGGGTCCGTGGTGCTGAATGCGGTGGACTCGATCGAGACGCCTACTCCAAACACGGTCGTCTTCAAGCTGAAGTACCCGTACGACCCGCTCATGAAATTCATCGGCAACGAGGCCTTCATCATTCCAAAGCATCTGTACGAGAACACGGATATCCTGAAGAACCCGTATGACATGAAGCCTGTCGGCACCGGGCCCTTCGTCTTCAAGGAGTGGAAGAAGGGAGACCACATCACCCTGGAGAGGAATCCCAACTATTTCAAGAAGGGCAAGCCCTACCTGGACAAGATGATCATCAAAGTGGTCCCCGATGCCTCCTCGCGGATGATCGCCTTCGAGGCGAAGGAGATCGACTATCTGTATTACGTCATGCTCCCGTCCTCGGAGGTGTCGAGGTTCAAGAATCGCCCCGGCTTCGTCGTCTCCTCGCAGGGTCATGAAGACGGGCCGTCCATCTTGATGATCACCCTCAATCTGAGGAAGGCGCCTTTCAACAACCTCAAGGTGAGGCAAGCCCTCGCCCACGCCGTGGACAAGCAGTACATCGAGGAGAAGGCCGATTACGGGCTCGGGAAGCCGGCCATCGGCCCGATTGCCAGCCCCACCAAATGGGCGTTCAATCCGCACATCACGCAGTACGAGTTCAACCCGAAGAAGGCGGAGCAGCTCCTGGATGAGGCCGGGTATCGGAAGGGCGCGGACGGCATCCGCTTCAAGACCTCGGTCACCGCGGATCGCGGCAACTTCATCGCGGCCAAGGCCGCCGAGATCGTCCGGGATCAGCTTGGCAAGGTCGGCATCCAGGTGGACCTCAAGCTGGTGGACCGAGCCACCATGGTGGATGCCGTCTACGTGCGATGGGATTTCGACATGCAAGTGCATGGGTTCGGAACGGGACCGGATCCCGCCATCGGCGTGTCCCGGATGTACGTGTCATCCAACATCAAGCCCGTCGCCTTCGCCAACGCCTCCGCGTACAGCAACAAAGAGGTGGACGAGCTGTTCGCGCTCGCCGAGAAGGCCCCGACGGTGAAGGCCAGGGCCGACTCCTATTTCAAGGTCCAGCAGATCCTGGCCAGGGAGGCCCCCTACATCTGGCTGTCCGAATACGGTCTGCAATCGGCCTGGCGGGACGAGTTCAAGGGCGTGCACAGTTGGTGCGCGCGATCCTACATCAGCCTCGGGGATGACGTCTGGTGGGTGAAGGGGAAGGAAGCGGCTGGCAATTGAGCGGGACCGCGGCCCACGCCTCCTGACTGCATCGACCCGACCAAGCCAGGAATGGTCGTCCATTCCTGGCTCTTCTATTTGCGGAGGAAGACCAGGAACGTGCGCTCGCTGCTGACCTATATCCTCCGACGGCTCCTGCAGGCGGTTCCACTCATCCTGGGGATCGTCGTCGTCAATTTCTGCCTCATCCATCTCGCCCCCGGAGATCCCATCGTCACCCTGGTGGGGGAATACCAGGCGTCTCCGGAATATATCGAGGGGGTCAGGAAAGAGTACGGGTTGGATCGACCGCTTCCGACCCAGCTCCTCTTCTATGTGCTGAGCATCCTGCGAGGCAACTTCGGATACTCCTTCTCCTTCAGGCAGTCCGTGCTCGGCGTCATCCTCGAGCGGGTGCCGGCCACCGTGCTCCTCATGGTCGTGGCCATCATCTATTCGACCCTGCTGGGGGTGGTCTTCGGGGTCATCTCCGCGAAGCGACAGTATTCGAGGACGGACCACTTCTTCACCCTCCTGTCCCTCGTCGGATACTCCCTGCCGGTGTTCTGGCTCGGGCAGATCCTCTTGATCACCCTGAGCTTGAAATTCTCCCTCTTTCCCGCCCAGGGCATGCAGTCCCTCCGGGAGCCCCTGACGGGGATCGCGTATTGGTTGGATCTCCTCCACCATCTGGTCCTCCCCGCCTTCGCCCTCGGGTTGAGCTACCTCGCCATCAATACCCGATTCGTGCGGGCGAGCATGATCGAGGTGATGTCCGAGGATTACGTCCGGACCGCCCGGGCGAGAGGGCTCTCGGAGCGGATGGTCACCTACAAGCACGGCCTGCGGAATGCGCTGCTCCCCCTGGTGACCATGACCGGTTTGAACTTCGGATTCCTCCTGGCCGGGGCCGTGCTGACCGAGATCGTCTTCGCCTGGCCCGGCCTGGGGAGGCTCATGTACGACTCCATCTACACCCGGGACTACCCCGTGCTGATGGGCATGTTCATCCTCATCTCCCTGGGCGTCATCCTGGCCAATCTCCTCACGGATCTCGTCTATTCGGTGCTGGACCCCCGGATCAGGATTGGGTAGCCGGATGCAGGAGTTCTGGAAGAAATACCAGAGAAACCGGGCGGCCGTTTTCGGGCTCTATGTCGTCCTCGTCTTTCTCGTGATGGCCGTCCTCTCCCCGTGGCTGGCTCCCTTTCAGCCCCTCAGCATCGGAAAGGACTCCTTCCGCCCGCCGGATTCCACTTATCTCCTCGGGACCGATGATCTGGGGAGGGACCTTTTGAGCGGGGTCCTGTGGGGGGCACGCGTCTCGCTCCTGGTGGGGCTGCTCTCCGCCTTCACCTCCACCCTCATCGGGGTGATCGTCGGATCGGCGTCGGGCTATTATGGGGGATGGGCCGACGACCTCCTGATGCGACTCACCGAGTTCTTCCTCGTCATCCCCAGGTTTTTCCTGGCGCTGATCATCGTTGCCCTCTTCGGCAGCAGCATCTGGAATATCATCTTCGTCATCGGGATCCTGAGCTGGCCCGTCACCGCACGCCTGGTCCGAGCCGAATTCCTGTCCCTCAGGGGGAAGGAGTTCGTGGAAGCGGTCAGGGCCATCGGTGCGCCCGACCGGCGGATCATCCTGCGCCACATGCTGCCCAACGCGGGGCCCCCGATCGTCATCAGCGGCTCCCTGCAAATCGCCAGGGCGATCCTGATGGAGGCGGGGCTGAGCTTCCTGGGATTGGGTGACCCCAATCAGATGAGCTGGGGAATGATGCTGTACAATGCCCAGCGCTTCCTGCGACATGCCTGGTGGACCGCCACGTTTCCCGGGCTGGCCATCTTCTTCATCGTCATGGGCTTCAATCTCATCGGGGATGGCCTGAACGATGCGTTGAATCCGAAGCAGAAAGGGAAGGAGTTGCAATAGATGAGCCCGTCTCGCTCCGAACAGACGGCGCGTCTCGCCGACTTCATCCATGAGACGGAGTCTGCAAACATCCCGGCCGAGGTGATTCGCCGGGCCAAGGCCTGCCTCCTCGACTGGATCGGCAGTGCGTATGCCGGCATCGGGTGCCCCTCCGCGCGGATCGTCGCTGACCTGATCGGCGAGATGGGGGGAAGGCCGGCCGCCACCGCGATCGGCTCCACGCAGGCGGCCCCTCCCATCGCCGCCGCCCTGTACAACGGCACCGTCTCGGCGGTCATGGAAATCGACGACGTCCACGAAGAGGCGTCCCTTCACACCGGCATCGGCGTCATCCCGGCCGCCCTCGCGACGGCGGAGTATGCGGGCTCCTCGGGGAGGGACCTCCTGGCCGCCATCGTTCTCGGATACGACATCTCGGTGCGGGTGGCCAGGGCGGCCGGACCGACCCATTACCATTTCTGGCATACCAGCGGGACCTGCAATACCTTCGGGGCGGCCGCGGCCGCCGCGAAGTTGCTCCGCCTGGATCGGCGAGGTGTTCGGATGGCCCTGGGCCTCGCCGGCACGCAGGCCGCCGGCCTCTGGGAATCCCTGAATGACACGGCCACCATGGCCAAACACCTCCACAGCGGCAAGGCCGCCTCGAATGGAGTCCTGGCTGCGCTGCTCGCCAGGGCCGGGTATGAAGGGTCCGAGACGATCCTCGAAGGGGACAAGGGCTTCCTGGCCTCCTCATCCAAGGCGACGGAGGAGGACAGGGTCCGGCTGACCGAACGGCTCGGGGAACCCTTCCTGATCATGAGGAACTTCTTCAAGCGCCATGCCTGCTGCCGGGCCGCCTTCGAGGGGATAGAAGGCGTGGGACAGCTCCTCGCATCACAAAGGATGCGCCCGGAGGACGTCGAGAAGATCACGGTGACCATGAAGCCGTCGCGGAACTGGCTCGTCGCCAAGGCCGATCCCGCGGACATCTATCAGGCCAAGTTCAGCCTTCCCTTTTGCATCGCGGTCATGGCCCTCCGCGGTGACGCGGGGCTCTTCCAGTTCACCGAGGAGAACCTCCACGATCCCGCGATCCGAGAGTTCATGAAGAAGGTGGGGCTCGTGAACGATCCTGCCATCGCCGTGAAGGCCAGGATCGAGCTGATCGACAAGGCCCAACGGGCCTGGACGGTGGAGCCCGTCTGCCGATCCCTCAGCGAAGAGGAAGTCCGAGAGAAATTCACCCGGAACATGGGGCGATTTCATGATGAGGAGCTGATCCGCGGAATCCTTTCCGCGACCGAGCGCCTGGAGCAGACAGGGCAGATCGCCGAGCTGGCCCGTCTTCTCACCACCCCGCTTTCCCGGAGGGTCTCAGCATGAGCCAATCGAAGAGGATCGAGCACCACGCGAAGGGACCGGGGGTGGATTCCCGGCTCTCGGAATCCCCCGCCGCGGAACTCATCGAATTTGGATACAAGGTGGAGCTGCGGGAGGCCGGACACGTCTTCCCGCACGAGCTGTGGAATCACAAGGCCCACAGCATCATGCTCTACGAACAGGGGATCCTGGCCCGCAGGCACGTGGCGAAGATCCTCACGGGGCTCCGGCAGATCGAAGCGATGGGCTTCGAGCGCTTCCCCATGGACCCTCGGAAAGGGGAACTGTATTACAACATCGAATCCTTCCTGCTGGAGAAGATCGGTGAGGACGCCGGCGGGCGGATGCATTCAGGGAGAAGCCGCGGGGACATGTATGTCTGCTCGGAACGGATGATCCTTCGCGAGAAGATCCTCCAGGTGGTCGAGAACACGCTCTCGTTGATCGAGACGATCCTCGCACTGGCCGCGCGGCACGTCGAGACTCTCATGCCGGGATACACGCTGCTTCAACACGCGCAGCCCACCACCTTCGCGCATTACCTCCTCTCCTTTGCCGATCGCTTTCAGAGGGATCTCGAGCGGCTTCAGGAAACGTATCAGCGGGTGAATCTGAGCCCGATGGGGGCCGCCATCGGCACGGGATCCTCGTTTCCGCTGAACCGGTCCCGGATGGCCCGGTTGCTCGGGTTCCGCGGCGTCATCGAGAACACGAGGGATGCATCCATCTCGCGAGACTTCACCCTGGAGAGCGCCACGCATGCCGCCATCCTGGCATCCGGCCTTTCGACCCTGGCGGACGATCTGAACGTCTGGTGTACGTACGAGTTCGGGATGATCGAGCTGTCGGACGCCTACTGCAGCACCTCGACCATCATGCCCCAGAAGAAGAACCCGTCGTCCCTCGAACGGATGCGGTACCTGTCCGCGGAATGTATCGGCAGTGCCATGACCGTGTTCGCCCAGTTGAAGACCCATTCCGAGGAGCTCGGTGACCTGGAAGCCACAGGACCGGTTGCCTGGCACATTCTGGACAACGTGCGCGCCGTCCTGCTATTCATGCGGGGCGTCCTCTCGACGCTGAAGGTGAAGAAGGACGTGATGCGCGAGAGGGCGGGGGCGAACTTCACCCAGGCGACCCAGCTTGCCGAGACCATTGCCCAGGAAAAGGGGCTCGCGTTCCGAACCGCCCATCGCATCGTCGGGAAGCTGGTGAGAAGGTGCCTGGAGGAGAAGGTCTCCCCTGCCGAGGTGACCCCGGAGATGGTGGACAGGGCCGCCGTCGAGATCCAGGGCCGACCCCTGAAATTGAAGGCCGAGACCATCCGCAAAGCCATGGATGCGGCCTACATCATCGAGCATCGAAATACGCCAGGGAGCCCCGGCAGACGCCAGGTCACCAGCATGCTGCGGAAGCGGT
>CAZXXV010000169.1:1408-8442 GCA_964644725.1 uncultured bacterium | reverse complement strand
CGCGGCCGGCTCGGGCACCGGAAGAGCGGCCACCTGCGAAGGTGGAGCCGGTGCCTCGCGGGGGGTCTCAGGGAGCCTTTCGGGGCGTGGCGCGGCCGACTCGGGCACCGGGGGAGCGGCCACCTGGGGGGCTGGGGCCGGCGCCTCAGTCTTATCGGGAACCGCCGGCCTGTCGGGAACCGGGGTTGGGCGAGGAGCCAACCGCTCCGTCACCGTCGGTGGCTGCAGCTTTGCCATCTGACTGCCCGGGCGCGAAGCCTCAACCGGCCCGCGTCCCGCCTTTGGACGGACGGGAACGTCAGGCGGCGGCTGAGGCGCCGCTGGCGTCGTTCCTTGCGAGGCCGGTGGTTCCAGAATCCGCACACGCAGGGGCGTGTCGGCAAGCAGTGGTCGCCTCGAGGCCTCGAGCATCAACAACCCGACGAGCCCCGCATGCAGCAGGAGCGACACCGCGAAGGCCTTGCTGAGGACTGACTGGCGCATCACCATTCGTGAACCGGCGTAGTCGAATGCGCCCCTGCGGCGCTCCGAGCACGCCCCAGGCGCATTATAGGCAAGGGCGGAGCGAGCGACAAGGAGATTTGCCGTCCGGTCTTCGCTGAAACCAGCCAATGGGAGGAACGGCGAAAACTACCGGTCCAGGCGGTAGGACAAGGGAAGGCGGATCCAGCCCCGGATGAGGGGATACGGGGCGGCGCGGCGGATCGTCTGCTGCGAGGCCTCGTCCAGGATCCCAAATCCGGAGGAGCGCAGGATCTCCACGGCCTCGACGGATCCGTCGGCGGCGATCCGGAAGCGAAGCTCCACGCTCCCCTGGATCCCCTCACGGCGGGCAGCGTCAGGATAGATCTTGGCCTGCTCGATCTGACGGCGGATGCTGCGCAGGAGGCTTGCCACACCGTCGCCATCCCCGGTTCCGCCCACCCCACCTCGTGAGGCGAGCCCTGCTCCACCGCCTCCGGGCTGATCTGAGCTTTCGTGTCCTCTCTTTCCGGTCCCGCCTCCTCCGGTGCCGCCTCCGTCGGTACCGGCACCGCCAGTGCCAGCAACATTGGCGCCACCACCGCCGGCACCAGCTCCGCCGGTGCCGACTCCATGGTCGGCCGCCCCAAAGCCCGCGCGTCCTGTCCCGTCCCCGCCGCCCCCCGGCATCAGGAAGATCCCCCGAGCTACCGCTTCGAGCTGGGTTGGTGCGAGTGCCGCCTCCGCGTCTGCCACTGGTGACGTGGGGTCGGCATGGGACGCATGCGGACCCGATCGCGGCAGAAGGGATCGGGCTGCGCCCTCCCCGATAGGCCCGGCCGGCGCGCTTGATGCGCCGTCGTCCTTCGGGGCGCCCGAGGCCAATGCGGATGCGACAGGCGGACTGGCTATTTCCCGGACCGCTTCCGGAGGAGGAGCCGGCTTTGCCGGGGAGGACTCGGCTGCGTCCTGGTTCACCGTCGCAGCGGAAGGCGTGGAGGGCTTCTTGGCCCGTGCCGGAGAGGCAGGAATCGTCGGGGAAGGCACCGGCGTGTCTGGTGTCTGTCTCTCCGGCCGAGACACCGACAAGGCCTTGATCTCTGTCACCAGGCGCGCCCGGAGACTCCGGAGGCTCGCAGGCGGCCTGGTGGCGGTTCCCACGAGGAAGACAAGCCCCCCCAGAAGCAGTACGTGAAGCAGCCCGGATGCGGCCACCCATCCGGACCACCGCCCGTCAGGCTGCCACTTCTTCCAACGCCGGAGAAGCTTCACGTTGGGTCCCTGCTCGCTCACAGCAGTCGGCTCTCAGTCGGAGGCAACGCGGAGAGCTGACCGCTGACGGCTGAATGCTTCAGTAGTAATTCTCGAACCGGATCGTCAGTCCGCCCAACACGTTGATGCCAGGAGCCGGCATGAGGTAGGGCTGGGTGGGAAATCCACCCAGGACACCGTATGTCTCGTACTTGTTCTTCGTCAGGTTGTTCACCCGCAGGAACGCAGTGAGGAGCTTCCACGTATACGAGGCCCGCGCATTCAGCACATAGTAGTCCTGGACGCGGAAGGTTTGCTGATTCGCCTCGTCGTTCAGGAGAACCTGCCGGCTGACGTAGAGCCCGTCCAGGCTCACCTCCAGCCCTTCGATCGGACGGTAGGTGACCATACCCGTCAGGCGGTGGAACGGGATCAGCGGGACCCGGTCCCCCTTCTCGACGCGCGCGACGCCGGTCTGGAACCGGGCGTCCGTGTAGGCGTAGGTGGCCACCAGGTCAACCGACTCGTGGGGGCGAAGCTTGGCCTCCAGTTCCAGTCCCTGCCGCCGGCTCTTGGGCGCGTTTCGATTTGTGAAGGCCAGAGGATCGAAGACGATCTCGTCCCGCACGTCGGTGAGGAATAGTGCCCCGCGGACATCGATCCATCCAAGCGGCCGCGCACGGACCCCCACCTCGTACGTCTCGCTCTTGACCGGCTTTAGGTCAGGGTTCGAACCGAATCCCGGGAACGCGAACAGTTCGTCCGTCGTGGGGACGCGGAATCCCTGCCCGTAGTTGAAGTAGAGAGAGAGCGCCGACCACGGGGTATACGTCACACCAGCCCGGGGCGTCATGCTGCTGAACCGCGTCGTCCCATCAGGGAGCGTGCTCAGTTGGTCCTGGAACCGGTACCTGGTCACATCGTAGCGCACGGCGGCGCTCAGCACGAGCTCTTGCGTCAGGTCAAACGTCTCCTGGGCGAAGAGCGCGCCGTCATTCTCGTCGATCGCACGCTTGCTGGGTCCGAACGTCCCCCCGGAGGCAGCGTTGACACCGCTGTGCTGGAGCTCGCCGCCCAGCACCAGGCGATTGGTTCGCCCCCAGAGCTGCATCTCGTTCGAGAGCTGCAGGGCACCTCCGGTGGTGCCCGTATCCGTGGTGCCCCGGAAAAAACCCCCGGTAAAGTAGCTGATTCCCTCTCGGGAGGTTTGGCGATAGAAGGCGTTGCCCGCCAGGGAGAATCCCCACGCCAATTGCTGTCGTCCTTGGACGGCAACGGAGGAGAGCTCGTTGGAGTAGATGGATGGTGTCAGGCTTCGCTTGCGATCCTGGTCCAGGATTGACAGCGGCAGCGTCCCCGCCTGCTCCAGATGATCGTTGACGTAGTTGTACGCTGCACTAAGGTCCGTCTTGTCCGAGGGGCGATACCCCACACGCCCGGTAAAGTTCGTGACCCTGCCGTCGGAGGACTGTCGGTACCCGCTCTCGCGATCCCACACGACGCTCGCGTAATAATCCAAGTCCTTGATCGGCCCGCTCGTATTCGCCTTGACCCGGTAGTGGTCATAGCTGCCCAGCACCCCCTCGATCGTCGTCTGGGGCGCCTTCCCGCCGCGCTTGGTGATGATGTTGATGACACCCCCCAGCGCATTCCGGCCATACAGCGCCGTGGCGCCGGGGAGGACCTCGATCCGCTCGACGTCCTGGATGGAGATGAGATCGAAGTTGACGGCGTTGGAATCCGGCTCGTTCACGCGCACGCCGTCCACGAAAACCGAGACGCTGGGGTTCGGCTGGCCGTTGAACCCCCGCAGATCCACCGTCTGCTGGAAGCGGTTGCCTACCAGATCATAGAAGACGATGCCCGGCACCGCCTGGCGGAGGGCGTCTTGAACGCTCCGGGCCTTGGTGCGCTCGATATCCTCCTTGGAGACCACGTAGACCTGTCCAGGAACCCGGCGCAGCTCCTGGATCGTGTCCGCCAGCCTGGTGGCGGTCACGACGATCTCCTCGACCGCCAGCTCCGGCTCCTGCGAGGGCGGCGCCTGCGCCCCCGCCGATTCGCGGGGCGCGAGCCCCACGGGGACCAGCACCCCGAGGGCAAAGACGACAACTGGAATGGCTCTGCGAAACATGGGGGCACCTTCCTTTCCACGAGGTGGTGACGCCAGATTCCCGGATAGGTCTCCTGACTTGTGGATCATGGCTCCCCCGCGCCTTCCCATTCCGCCTCGGGCGGAACAGTGGCCATCTGCGGGATCGCTCCCCACTCACAGTGGCGGGACCGTGCTGGATTCCCCCCGCTCCCGTCTGACCCGACGGGAACTCAGTGCTTGATCTCATAAATCCGTATCAGGCTTCGCCTGATACGGATCGCCCTTTGACAAGGGCGTTTCGTGTAGGATTGGCTGTGGCCAACCCTGCACGAACATATGAGATCAAGCGCTCAGGAGTGACCAGCTTCCCTTGCATCCGGGGAGTGATGCGCTGCTGCGCCGTGTGTGTCGCGCCGGTTCAGGCTGCCCTGGACGCGGGGCCGGCCAGAGACCGGGTGCCGCTCCACCGCGACCGGGCAGCCGTACGCCGGTTCAAGGTGCTCCGGGGTGATCACCTCCTCAGGACGGCCGACGGCCCGGACCCGCCCCCCCGCGAGAAGGAGGAGCCGGTCGCAGTGCTCGGCCGCCAGGTTGAGATCGTGAGAAACCAGGATCGTGGACCCCCGCCGCTCCCGATGGTGATTGAGCAGTATCTCCACGACGATCCCCTGGTGCCGCAGGTCCAAGTGCGCCGTGGGTTCGTCCAGCAGGAGGATCGGCGCCTCCTGCGCCAGGGCCCGCGCGAGGGAGACGAGCTGCCGCTCGCCTCCCGACAGCTCGTCCATGCGGCGATGCGCCAGGTGGGCCGTCCCCGTGGCCTCCAGGGCGGCCTGTGCCACCGCCCGGTCCCGGGTACCCTCCTGGATGCCCCCCCAGCTTCCACCCGCCACATGCGGGTAGCGGCCCATCAGCACGACCTCGGCTACGAGGAAGGGGAAAGCCACGTGAAACTCCTGCGGCACCACCGCCACCCGCCGCGCCAGTGCCATGCGGGGAAGCGTGGCGAGGTCGCGCCCCTCGATCAGGATGCGGCCCTGCTGCGGCGCCACCACCTTGCTCAAGAGGCGGAGGAGCGTGCTCTTCCCCGCGCTGTTGGGACCGACGACTCCCAGCAGTTCTCCCGGAAAGGCCTGGAAGGTGACGTCCTCCACGCCCTGGCCCGTCCGGTATCGGAAGCTGATGCCCTGGACCTCCATTGTGTTCATCCCGTGTTCCCCGCGGCGATCCCTATTCCTGTCGCTGTCCCTGTCGCTGTCCCTGTCCCTGTCGCCCCGAACTCCACCGCGTTCACAGCAACTCGCCTCCCCGCCGGCTCCGCAGCAGGTACACGAAGAGCGGGGCCCCGCAAAACGCCGTGATGACCCCGACCGGCAGCTCTGCGGGGGCCATCACGCTGCGGGCGGCAAGATCGGCCAGCATCAGGAAGGCCGCCCCAAGCAGGGCGGCCGCCGGGATCAAGCGACGATTATCCGGGCCCAGGAGCAGCCGGGCCGCATGCGGAACGATCAGCCCCACGAACCCGATGGAGCCGGCCGTCGAGATCGCCGCCCCGGTGATGAGGGCGGCCGCCACGAACACGGATCGCTTGACCCGCTCCGCCTCGACGCCGAGCTGGAGCGCCTGCTCCTCTCCCAGGGCCAGGAGGTTCAACCGGGCCGCCTGGCGGGAGAGGACGAGGACGCCGATGGCGAGGACCAGCGCCAGGACGGCCAGGGTCCGCCCGCCGGCGGGCGTGAGGTTCCCCATGAGCCAGAAGACCACGCCCTGAAGCTCGGCCGCGGCCAGGAGCGCCGTGATCAACATGACGCACGACGTGAAGAACAGGCCGATGATCACGCCCGAGAGGAGCAGCGTGGTGATGGGGAGGCGTCCATCCGCCTGGGCGATCGCGTACACGCTCACCGCCGCCAGGAGGGCCCCGGCGAAGGCGAAGAGCGTGACCACAGCCGGGTTGCCGAACGGGCCCGCCAGCCCCAGCAGCGTGGCGATCGTGACGCCCAAGGAGGCGCCGCTGCTCACCCCCAGGACCGTGGGATCGGCCAGCGGGTTCCTGGAGATGGCCTGAAACCCGAGGCCCGCCAGGGCCAGGGAGGCCCCGACCATCCCCGCCAGGATGGCCCGGGGAAGGCGGATGTGCCGGACGATCGCCACCACAGGATCCTGCGCATCTGCTCCGCCCGCGAAGAGCGCCCGCATCACCTCGCGCGGGGTGATCGGGACGCTCCCGACCATCACCGACAGCAGGAGCCCGACCAGGAGGATCCCCGCCAGGCAGAGGATGGGGAGCGGTCGCCACCCCGCCACCAGTGGAAACGACGTCCGGGCCATCATCGCGCCCCCAGCCGCGTGAAGGCCTCGGGATGGATGGCCCGCGCCAGCCGCTCCACTCCTTCAACCACCCGCGGGCCCGGGCGGTGGATCGTGTCACCCGGGACGGCGACGATGCGGCCGGACCGAACTGCCGGGACGCTTTGCCACCCCCGCCACGCCTCCCCCATCGCTGGGCGATCGGGACCTTCGCGATGACTGGCGACCAGGATCACCTCCGGCGCCGCACCCACGACCTCTTCCCAGCTCAGACGGGGATAGGGCACCGACCGCTCCCGCACGACGTTCCCCCCGCCCGCCATTTCGATCAGGTCGTGGATGTAGGCGGCCGGGCCGGCCGCGATCAATGGATCCGTCCACACGAGGTAGAGGACGCGCGGGCGCGGCCGGCCGGAGACGGCGTCGCGGATCGCAGCAACGCGAGCCTGGATGTCCTGGGTGAGAGCGGTCGCCGCCGCCTCTGCCCTGAGTGCGCGCCCCACCGCCTCGATCGAGGCGAGGATCCCGGCGTACCCTTCGGGCTTGAGCGCAAAGACAGGGATTTGGAGCCGCGCGAGCTGCGCCACCGTGTCGCGAGGGTTGCCCTCGGCCGTGGCCAGCACCAGATCCGGCCGGATCTGCACGATAAGCTCGACATCGGGCGTCATGGGACCGCCGATTCGGGGCTTGGATCTCGCCACCGGCGGATAGTCGCAGAAGTCCGTCACGCCTACCAGCGAGTCGCCCCGCCCCAGGGCAAACACGATCTCGGTCAGGCTGGGGGCCAGCGACACCACGCGCACCGCCCCGTCGGGAATCGTCACGGGCCGGCCCAGCATGTCGGCCAGGGTGGCCGCCTGGGTAGGTGTGGCCGCCAGGAGCACCCAGAGCATTGATGAGAGGAGCGTTCGTCGGCTCA
>CAZXXV010000169.1:0-1308 GCA_964644725.1 uncultured bacterium | reverse complement strand
TCACGGTGCGGCCTCGGTCGGCAGGAGATCCGCGAAGACGAATCCGTCACGCAGGACGACCTCACCCGTCCGGATGCCGATGGGCCGGGCCAGCATCGGTCCGTCCCAGGCGAACGAGTGGAACTCGCCGTTCTCCCCGCACGGATCCACGCGCGCCGGCAGCTCGCTGAGGAACCTGTGATCGAATTCCCGTCCGACGAACGAGGCCGGAAGCGCCCGGGGATCTACGCAGGTCAGCCGAGCCCGCAACCCAGCGACGATCATCTCCTCGGCAAGCGCACGGCTCGGTCGGCCCCAGAGCGGAAACAGCGCGGTCATCCCGACGAGACCCAGCCGCTCCTCGCGGTAGCGGCGGACCTCCTCAAGGAACAGGTCGCCGAAGGCGATCGCCTCGACCCCCTCGGCGCGGGCCTGGGTCATCGCCTGCTCCATGGCCGCGTCATACGTCGCGTTCGAACAAGGCGAAGGGAGCCTGACCACCACGAGTGGCAGGCCGACGGCGCGAGCCTGCGCCGCCAGCAGTTCATGCCGGACCGCGTGCATCGCGACGCGATCGTGCACCTCGTTCACCGTCGCGAGCAGGCTCACCACTTCCACGTTCGCCACGGCGCGCAGCGCGTGGAGACACCACGCGCTATCCTTCCCCGTGCTCCAAGATACGAGGACCTTCACGGCCCGCCTCCACTCGGCTGGGGATCCGCATCCGCCGTGAGCGCCTGGGGCGGACGCCGCAGGCCTCTTGCCGCCGTTCCCGCCGGATGATTGGAAGGAGGCCGCCCGCTCTCGGGAAACAGAACGCCCCGATCCGTCAATCGCAGATCGGGGCGCCATGATCGATCAGTCCGTCGGGATGCCCGGGGACTCGAAGATACTGGGGCGCCCTTCCCCGCGGAAGGATCAGCACACCCGAAAAGCTGAGCAGGTTTCCTGGCTCGCGGCTTGGCTTACTCTCTGCGCCTTCCCGTCCCCCGTCGTGCGGGACAGTGGCCTGTGCAGATTTCAACGCCGCTCACAGTTGCGGGGCAGCAATGGATTCTTCCTCGCCTCCCGCCGAAGAGGAGGGCGCGAGGAATCACCATTTTCCCTCGGGGGGTCCCCCGGTCGGGGACCACTCAGCTTCGCCTATTCAGTTGTCCGAGACACTCCTCCTCGAGCGCAATGGCAGTTCAATCAGGGTCGAAACGACAGTAGGAGGATATCTATTCGAACCGCCGCCAGAAGTCAAGCCGATTTCTCAGGCGACAGTCCCCGCCCTGGCCAACGTGCCCTCGATGGGGATGCATCCTTTGGGTTGGTCATACACCATTT
>CAZXXV010000168.1:0-8450 GCA_964644725.1 uncultured bacterium | reverse complement strand
AAACCTCAGTCACGCGTCGCATGGTCACTCCTTTCGGATGTGGACTTCGGCTGAGCAGAGACCTGATTGAGCGCCCCATGCAGGAAGAGGCGCACCACCTCCTCTGCGATTTCCTCCGGCGCGAGCTGCGCCACCTCCCGATCGCCGAACACGGTTTCGGCCAGGGTGAAGATCACATACATGCCCTGAAAGGCACGAGCAGCGATTTCCGTGCGGAGCGAACGGAACTCCCCTTTGGCGATTCGGTCCTTCAGAAAGACCTGGAGTCGCCCGAGCTGTTCCAGGGCAATCTCGCGGTAGAGCTTGTCTCGGAGTTCCTGGTGAAGCGGCAGCTCGGTGAAGGCGAAACGCACGGCCTGGGCGTTTCTGCGAAAGCGTCGGATCCGATCCACGATGAGGGACTTGAGGAAGGCCTCGTCGTCGCCCTTCTCCGGGCGTGCCAGGATCTCCTCGAGCGACTCCAGGACCATGGACCGGTACAGGGCCAGGAGGATGTCATGCTTGCTGGGAAAATACAGGTAGATCGTGCCCTGGGCGATATGTGCCTCCCGCGCGATCGCCCGGATGGTCGCCGCGGCATACCCTCGCCGGGCGAACACCTTCATGGCGGCCTTCAGGATGGCCTGACGCCGTTCCCGTCGAAGCCCCTCTCGCTTCACACGCGCCACGTCACCCCTCCTGGACCTGCCCGGCACCCCGCCCCGGGTGAATGATCGTTCAGTTAATCGGCTTACGTTACTTCAGCGCTGGGGAGGTGTCAAGGTCGTGTCGGACATTGTATCGGAAACTCTTCGACTTTCCGAGCCAGCGAATCGTATCGGAAGGATGGGTTGCCAGGCTTCCCATCCCGGGGTAGGATACGCCCGCTTGGCAGGCGGCCTTCGGCAATCGGCAATCGGGCGACTCGGCAATCAGGGGGCAGGGGCCGCGTTATCCCGGATTGCCTGGTTGCCGGATTGCCCAGTCGCCGGATTGCCCACCAATCGGAGGGATCCGAGATGGCCGATCATGGGAGGAGCGTGAGGAGTCCAGAGGAAATCGTCGCCCGGGCCAACGAGCGGATCCGGGGGACGTTCGCCGGTGTCTTGGGGATGGAGTTCACCCACCTCGCACCCGACCGAGTCGAGGCAACACTCGCGGTCCGGCAGGAGCACAAGCAGGCCTGGGGGATCGTGCATGGGGGGGCAGTGATGATGCTGGCGGATACCGTGGCCGGGGCGGGGGCCTACATGAACCTCGGGCAGGGCCAAGAGACCGTGACCGTCGAAATGAAGATCAACCTCATCGGGGCCGTACGCGAGGGCACCATCCGGGCAGAGGCGCTCCCCCTCCATCGCGGCCGGACCACCTCGATCTGGGAAGCGCGAATCACGGACGAGGCGGGCAAGCTCGTCGCCGTTTCACTCTCCACGCACATGGTCCTCGACCAGCCGCCCCAGTAGAAAGCCCTCCGGGCCTGCTGTCGCCGCTTCAGGCCTCGCGCCGCGCCATCCTCACAGTTCCTGCACGAGGCGGTTGGTGAAGAAGGATTCCACGTCCACCCGTCTCTTCAGCAGCCCCAGGTCCAGGAAGGTCTTCTCCACCCGCTTCAGGACCTCTATGTCGAACCATCCCAGGCCGTGCTTCTTCGTCCCCTCGCTCACCGTGGAGGCGTTGCGGAACTTGATGATCTCCAGATTCCGCCGCACATCTTGCCCGTCGATGGCGTACTTCACCGCCAGTTCTGCCGCTTTCTCCGGGTGATCCAGCATCCACTGGCTGCCCTTCCGGTATGCGCGCAGGAACCGCTTTACGAGGTCGGGTTGCTTCTGGGCCGTCTCCGCCCGCACCACGAAGACGTCGGTGGGGATATCGAGATAGTCCCGGGCCCACATGACGTTCGCCTCGCCGAGGCCCTTCTGCTGGGCCGCCCACAGGCCGGTATCGGTGGCGGCCGTGGCATCCACCCGGCCCTCCATCAGTGGGCCGAAGTTCAGGACCCCGGTGGAGACCACCTCGACGTCTGACTCCCGCAATCCCACCGAGTGCAGGATGACCAGGAGATTGTGGCGCGTCCCGCTGGCCATGCTGTAGACGCCAATGCGCTTCCCCTTCAGATCCTGCGGCCGGGTGATGTTCCTGGATTTCAGGGACACCACGTTGAAGACGTTCTTGGGGTAGATATTGTAGACGGCCTGCACCTGGGCCCCCTGCTCGACGCCGAACAGGACCGGCTCCACGTTGGTGAAGGCGAAATCGGCATTGCCGGCCAGCAGGTGCCTGAGGGCCTCGCCGCCCCCGGCACCCGTCACGAACTCGAAATCGAGCCCCTGTTCCTTGAACCACCCGAATTCCTGCGCCGCAAAGACATTCGCCTGCTCCGAGATGGGCTGGCTCCAGCAGGCCATCCGGACCTTCTCCGGCGCGGCCAGAGCACGTCGGGGCCATCCCGCCGCTGCCGCCCCGGCAAGTGTCACCGTCGCCTCCAGAAATCTCCTGCGGTTCATGCCGCCCTTCATCATGCTCCCCAACCTCCCCTTCTCCGGTTCCCCGGTTCTCCCTGCCTTCTGCCTTCTGCCTTCTGCCTGCTGCCTCCTGCTCCCTTGCTCCTCCGCGCTCTTATCGCGCAGGCTATTACTCTCGGTATCTCCTCGCCAGGCAGACGCGCTCCATAAGAACGACCACCTGGTAGAGCGCCACACCCAACAGCACCAGCACCACGAACACCGCGAACATCAATGGAGTATCGAGCATGCCCTGGGAGCTGATGATCAGCGCGCCCAGGCCCCGGTTCGCGCCAACGTATTCTGCCACCACCGCGCCGACGATGCTCAAGACCATGGCCACCTTCAATCCGGCGACGACGAACGGCACCGCATTGGGCAGTCGCAGCCAGCGGAGGGTTTGCCACGGGCTCGCGCGCAAGGCGCGAAACAGTTCCAGCGCGTCGCTGTCCACCTCGTTCAGCCCCGCCACCGTGTTTTCGAAGAGGGGGAAGAAGGCAATGAGCGCCGTGATGAGGACCTTGGGGAGGATGCCGAATCCGAACCACATGACGAAGATGGGGGCCAGGGCCAGCTTCGGCATAGCCTGCGAAGCGATCAGGTACGGGTGAAGGATGCCGCGCAGGAGCGGCGAGAGGGCCACCCCGATCCCCAGTCCGATGCCGAACAGGCTTCCGGCGAGGAACCCCAGGAGGATCTCCGACAGGGTCACGCCCAGGTGGAGGATCAGGAATCCGCTGCGCGTGTGAGCGACCAGGCTCTCCCACACCACCGTGGGCGCGGGCACGATGAGGGGCGGAATCCCCCGGACCCGGACCGTGAGTTCCCAGCCTGCGAGCAGAACCAGGAGGAGGAGACACGAGAGGACGATCTCCTTCCCGGGCCGGGGAATGCGTCGTGGCGGTGCTTCTGCCGGGCGGGGGATGGCGAGCGGGCTCACCACGTCCGGGGCCTGTCCCGTCCTCATCACCCGTTCCCCCCGTTCCCCTGCATCGCGTGCTTCACCGCACGGCAAGCCGTCGCAAAGTCGCTGGTGAAGCGATGGTCGGGGACCCTGGGCCTGGGAAGCGGCACCTCGAAGAGCTGCCGCACGCTGCCGGGCCGGGGACTCAGCAGCACGACCCGGTCCGCCAGAAAGACCGCCTCGGCAATGTCGTGGGTGACAAAGAGAATGGTGGGCTGGCGTGCGGTCCAGATGTTCAAGAGATCCAGGTGCATCTGTTCCCGGGTGATGGCATCCAGGGCCCCGAAGGGCTCGTCCATCAGCAGGATGCTCGGCGAAAGGAGCAGCGCCCGTGCGATCGCCACGCGCTGCTGCATGCCCCCTGACAGGTGCCGGGGGAACCGGTCCAGGAAGTCGCCGAGGCCCATGGATTCCAGAAGATTCCGGGCCTCGGTCGCCGCGTCGGCGAGAGGCAGCCGCTGGACCTGCGCCGGGAGCAGCACGTTCTCAAGGGCGGTTCGCCATGGAAGGAGGACCGGCCGCTGAAACACCACTCCCACTTCCTGGCTGGGACCTCCGACGCGCGCGCCATCGATCCGCACCTCGCCTTGCGTCGGTGCCACCAGGCCCGCCAGGATCCGCAGGAGGGTGGTCTTGCCGCAGCCGCTCTCGCCCACCAGGACCACGAACTCTCCGGGACGCGCGGCGAGGTCCACCCCCCGGAGGGCTTGCACGGGCCCCGAAGGGGTCTCGAAGGTCTTGAAGACGCTGCGCGCCTCGATCCTCGCCATGTCACCCTTCACAGGCGCGGGGAGAAGGCCCCGCTCACTTCTCGATGCTCGTCCACGTAAGGAGGGGCAAGAGGCTGAAGCCCCCGTCATGATGCCAGAAGAGCGGCGGGTGCGGCATCTCACCGATCGGACAGACCCGACAGGCGCCGAGAGGCGCCAGGGCATCCGCCAGGTGATCCCGCCGCTCGGGACTCATCGCGGTCCCCACAGTCTGCAGGTACCGGCTGATGGGCCGGACCATGTTCGGAAGCTCCCCGATGTCGGCCAGCGCTTTCACCCGGACCACCCGGTTCAGACACGACGGCACGAAGGTCGGATCGTCCTCGTAGATTACCGTCCACGCCGTTCCACCGGGACTCAGGAACAACCGGATCGGCTCCTCCCGAAGCTCGCGGAGTTCCGCCTCCGTCCGCACCTGCTGGATCGCCGAGGCCTCTTGGATCGCCAGCCGTCCCCTGGGCATGGCGCGCTCGAAGGCGGCCATGGCCTCCGCCAGCCGCTCGGCGAACGCCTCCGGCGGAATGGCCCCACCGCGCTCCACGTAGATGACGTGCGGAGATACGCACCCCTGCTGGTCGAAGAGCGACACGTCGTACGCGACCCGCTCCGCCAGGCTTCCCAGCGTGCCGGGGTCCAGGGCCTCGCGACCCACGACGGCGAAGCTCACCCGATGGCCGTGACCCACGAAACGGACGTCCGGTGGGACCCGCCCGCGGATGTTCTCGACGGAGGCATCGCTGCCGTAGGCAATGACGGCCTCCGACGCAGAGAAGGCGGCCGCCTCGACGGCAGTATCGCCACCCGCCCAGGGCAGGATGGCCACCGATGCGGCCAGCTTTGGATCCACTGCGGCAATCGATCGGGCGAAGAGCGCAGGAAAGACCGGCTCTTCCGAGGCCGGCTTGCCGAGGTTCGCAGACTTGACCAGGAGACCGTGGATCAGGCTGATGGCCGGAAGTCCGGGGACGTTCCCCGAGAAGATATGCGTCGTAAGGGCCGGGCCTGTCGCACGATGCGACCCGCGGGAAGCCGGCCGGGGTCGGAACGCATCCAAGACGCTGGGGTCACCCAGTTCCGCCTGGAGGAGGGTGAGCAGGGCATCCCTGCGGCAGCCCTCGAGCAGTCGCCTGATGCCCGCCCGGATCATGGCGTCGCAGTACGGAGTGATGGCCGCGATGCGCCGGCTGGCCGCCTCCATCCACGGCGAGCCCGCCTCCAGCCAGAGGGCGACGGATCGGTCGAGAATTTCCACGATCTCCGCCACGGGAAGCCGGACCAGGTACGCCTTGCGCGCGGCCCAGATGTGCGCCGCGACCTTGGCCACCAGGACGGGAGAAATCTGGCCGCTTGCCGCTTCCCCCTCGACCTCGGGAGGCAGAAACCTCGGGCTGTCATCGCGCCAGGTCATACGGATGCCTTCCCGTGAGCCGCCAGTATCTCATCCACGGAGACGGAACAGCCCCGGGATTCGGATCCCTTCACCCGTCCCAGGAACCGGAACCCTTCGGGTGTCGCAACCCCCAGGTCCTCGGTCAGGATGCCCACCACCGCGGAACTGTTGGCCAGATCGTAGTGGCAGATGATCCCCTGCTCACCCTGGAGCAGGACGGCCAGCGTCTCTGGATCCAGGATCACGGTCCGCGCCCAGGGCGGAGCCTCCATGGTGTGTGCCTCCCGCCGTCCCAATGACCGGCGCCTGAGGGGCGAGTCGTAGCACTGCATCGAGAGCTCGGTCATGCCGTACATGTTGACGCACTCGTTCACGGGAACGCCAAGACGTTCCGCGATCAGCGAATACAGCGTGTCCTGCGGGACCTCGCGGGATCGCCCCTTGAAGCCGCCCGTGTCCATTACCCGGCTGCCGGCTGCCAGGTGGAACCGGAGATCCCTCTCCGCGCACACATCCAGGAAGTGAACGAAGGCGAAGCTTGCCCCCAGCAGGCAAACTGGCCGTCCTGCCCGCTCAGCCGCGCGAAGGTCTACGAGCAGGCGGTCCACCTCCAGGCCCTGTTCGCCGATATAGAAACCGCTGCCCGGCGCCCCGAAGGTGCGGCACATCAGCCCGAGGTAGTGCGACAAGGACGAATTGGGCATGCGGTCCGGCGGACTCCCGAGGATCAGGAGCGGCAGCCGGTCCACATCCGGCAGGACATTCGGCTTGAAGAACGCGGTAGCGGATGCGTCGTACACTTCCAGCGTGAAGTGATAATGCTTTCCTCGCTTCTCCGGGTTCGTGGTTCCGCTGGTCATGAAGCACGCTACAGCGTGCTCCACGGGTCCGCAGGCCAGCGTGAGTTCCTTGAAGGCGGCGATGGGGACAGGAGGAACTTCCAGCCAGGATTCGACCGCAGCCGGTGTTTTCCCGCGCCGCTCGCAGAACTTCCGGTAGGGCGAATTCGCCTCGAACTGATAGGCGAAGAGGCGAAGCGCGAGGGCGTTGAAACTCGCGTCGTTCCGCGGCTGCTCTGGGCCCTTGCGGATCATCTCGAAAATCGCCGCCCTGAGAACCTTGATCCTCTCGACCGCCGTCATCCTTCCATCACCCCTTCTGTCTTTGCTCCCCTGCTCCCCTGCCCCCTGCCTACTGCCTTCTGCCTACTGCCTACTGCCCCCTGCCTACTGCCTTCTGCCTTCTGCCTTCTGCCTACTGCTCCTCCGCTGCCTTGTCACTTAAACGTAACCACCGCCCGCCCGACGATCTCGCCCTTCCGCAAGGCCTCGAGGGTTACCGGGAGTTGGTCCAGGGTAACCGTTCGGTCCACGACTGCCTTGATCTTCCCGGTCCCTGCCAGGGACACCGCCTGGAGCAGCTCGTCAAACGTATTGCCGACAGACGCCGTCACGATCAGCTCCCCGATGACGAGCTGCAACGGGCTGGCAACGAACAGATCCTTCGAGTAGCCGATGAAGACCAGGCGCCCGCGCCGCCGGAGGGCGTTCACCGCGTGGCTCATGGTGGCCTCGGTGCCGACCAGCTCGAACACGACGTCAGCGCCCTCCCCCCCGGTGAGGGCCCGCACTGCCTGACACACATCCCCATTCCCATCCACCGCCGCGTCGGCCCCCAGTTGCAGGGCCTTCGCCCGCTTCTCGGCTGACCGGCTGACGGCGATGACGCGAGCGCCGGCGAGCTTGCAGAACTGGACGAGGCCGAACCCTACGCCGCCGACGCCGTACACCACGGCCGTTTCGCCCACCCGCAGGTTGGCGATCGTCCGCGCCGCGTGGATGGCCGTGGTAACGCTGCATCCCAGGGTGGCCGCCTCGGCGAGATCCAGCCCGGCCGGTACCTTCACCAGGTTGGCGGCCGGCACGACGACGTACTCCGCGTAACCGCCATCGGCCGTGAACCCGTACTCCGCGATTACCTGCGGGCACAGGTTCGCCCGATCCGTCCGGCACCAGTGGCAGCGGCCGCAGGTGGCATAATAGTACACCAGCACCCGATCCCCGACCCGAAGGCCCGAGGGCCCCCCCGGAAGGTCCGCAACCTCCCCGGCGATCTCGTGCCCCAGCGTCAGCGGATGGATGCCCAGGTTCAGCACCCCGCTCAGGAAGTGGGTATCGGTGTAGCAGACACCCGCTGCCTTGACCCGCACCAGGGCCTCGCCCGGTTTGACGGGTGGGACCGGCACCGTCTCGAGACTCAGCGGTTTCCCTGGGCCGTGGTACCTCGCCGCTCGCATCTGCATGGAACACTCCTCGCCCCAGGGGGCTCTGGCGAACAACCGGCCCTTACCCAAAGGGCAGGCACATTGAGAGGGCACATGTCTCCGCCCAAAACAGAAAAACCGCCACGGAGGGCGGTTTCGGATTTGCTGATAGTCCCTACGCCGGCATTACCCGGATCAGGTTCCAACGGTCGGTGAGGGAACCGCCCCACCCTCTCAGCCCGGCACCCCGGGCTCCCGTTTTTACTGGTAGAAATATATCACCGCTTGTTGCCTCCGTCAAGGCTCCAAAGCGCCCTTCGAAACGCCTTGGTCTTTGACAAACTTTCCAAGGCCCTGCCGGATAACTCCGGCCTGGCCCTGGGATTCCTCCTGGAGCCACCAATTCTGGGAGGCCGTTTGTCGAGTCGGAAAGGGGATACCCGGCCACCCTGTCTTCCGTCTGGGCCGACGATGAATCACTCTTCAGTCAGTAGCACCCCGGTTTCCATGGCCCTCTTGATGGCCTGTTGGCGTTCGCCCATTCGCTTTCTTTTGAGGGGATCAAGAATTCTCGCTCCCG
>CAZXXV010000167.1:4773-8492 GCA_964644725.1 uncultured bacterium | reverse complement strand
TGAGCGGTCCGCGCGGGAGATGCAGGGTGAGGGCCAATTCCGTCCCTGGAGACACGCCCTGGGGGAGGCAGAGCAGGAGCCCGCCTCGGCTCATGTCACCCGTCCGTCCCGTAAGCGGTGGCGTCCCCGGTCCCTTGGCCTGGCACGTGAGGGCGAGGTCTACGGGGAGGCGGATGGCCTGCCGCTGCTTCCCCTTACTACGCAGGAGATCCCGGAGGGCTTGGAGCTGGTCGGGGGGGATCCGGGTGAAGGTTACCCCGTGGGGGATGCCTCCCCCCGGGACCGGATCCTCGATCCAGATCACCTGGCCTTCTACCTCGATGGGGCCACGAATCGTCTGGAGGCGCACTTGGAGGGGCATTGGGGGCAGGAGCTCCTCGGCCAGGTCCACACAGGTGCCCGCCTCGCTGAGGTTGAGGGTCCAGCCCACCACGGTGCGGCCGGGTGCGGGCCCTCGGGGCTTAAGGAGGAGCGGGAGTTGGATTAAGTAGCGGGTGAGTTGTCGTTGTTCCGCGTTGTCGGGCATGGTGCCACCCCCCTCCCAGGACCCGATCCCTCGCGTCAGCTTCGCCAGGTGACCCTACCGGGCATCGAGTTCAGATAGATAGGTAAGCCGACGAGTGGCAGTCGCAGCGCGAATGAGAGTCAGGGCGCTAACGGGAGCCCCCAGAATGCACACTCAGAGGGGATGGGAGCTAAGGGCTAACGTGGCCCGTTCTGCGCGAGAGGGAATGGTATGGGCGAGCCTTCCCGTTCAGCATGGCCGATGCGGGAACGCTCGCCTGTGAAGCTATCGAAAGGGAATGGCATTGTCAATGCGAAAGCCTTGCCCCCCATCGAGCACCCCGCCGTCACCCAGCTTAGGCGGGCGCGCCTTGGATCGCTTCTTGGGCAGGTGTCGGTGTCACTTTCCGCTTGCCCATGTCCGCCTCCTTGGGCTCACGCCCGGTTGAGATTGCTCCGGATCCGTGATCGGCTCAGGATGCCCCGTATTTCCCCCGTGGGAGTGCAGTTCTACGGGCTAGATTCCACGATCTCCGAGGGGTGGCAACCCAGTAGCCATGCACTGCCTGGTCCTCTCAGAGTGGCGTATCCGCTGCGGCTCGCACCACAGGCAGAGCGTGAATTCTTGGCGTGACGATGAACGCACCCGGGATAGAGGCATTCGGCTCGCCAGCGGAGGCGGCCCCCCCCAGCGCCGCAGCCCTAATAAGAGGATTGCCCCGACCGGCAAGCAATGTGCGCCACCATTCCCCAGTGCCACTTCTAGTGCCACTTCCAGTCAAGAACCATCGCGCTCGGTCAAAGTCATCTCGCCTGCAAAAGCGGGATATTCCTGTGATAATGCGCTCGTTTTTGAACGCCAGTAAACTCAGTCGCATTCCATCAAAATGTGCTTGGACCAACTCATAAGCCCTATGTCGCTGATTCGAATCCAGCCCCCGCTGCGAGCTGGCGATCAGTCCCCTGCTGGGGCCATCGACCCGCAGGATGACTCTTCAGGCTCGGCCTTCAGCCGCGCGAGGTGTCGCTCGAGCCCGTCGAGTACGAGCCGAGTGTGCTTGCGGAAATGAAGGAAGAGTGCCATGAGATGAACGGCCGCCTCGAAGTTTTCCGGTCGCGTCATGAGCAGGGCCAGCACGTTGCGCCAGAAGTACCATGCCGTCCCACGCCCGAACCCAAGCCGCCAGATCACGGCACCGAGTGCGATGATCTCTGTCCAACGTCCCCGTGTCGATCCGAGCTGCTTGGGCTGCCGTATGAGTCGACGGGCGACCGTCAGCACCCGGCCGAAATAGCGCTTCGGGGAGTACAGGCGACGCACGATTGAGGCGTAGTCTTCGAGAATCTCTGCGCGCGGCCGCGAGGGCGTGAAGTTCAGGCCGCTCGTGGTCTGATCGACGTCGCCCGGCCGCTGCAGGGAATAGCCGTCAGGCAGCCGTCCCTCCCGAGCGAGCCGGCGCGTCAGTTGGGTGTTCGGGAGCGCCGTGAGCAGCCCGACCATTGCCATCGGGATTCCGGTCGTCTCCACACACGCCACGATTGCCTCCGCAGCACTCCCGCTCTCGCCGTCGAACCCGAGGATAAAACCGGCGGTCACGACCATGCCGTGGCCATTGAGGCGGTGAATACTCTCCACGACGGGGTGGTGCGTGTTCACCTTCTTCTGGGTACGGACCAAGAGATCCTTGTCGGGCGTCTCGATCCCGACGAAGACATAGCGGAAGTCCACCGCCTCCATCATCCCGAGCAGCTTCGGATCGTCCGCGAGGTTGATAGTGGCTTCGGTGCTGAAGTAGAACGGAAAGCCGCGCCGCCGGCTCCACGTCAAGAGCTCTGGCAGGAACGCCATCACGGCCTTCTTGTTACTGATGAAGTTGTCATCCACGAAGTCCACATGCCCTCGGTAGCCAAGCTGATAGAGACATTCCAATTCTCGAAGGACCTGCTGGGGAGCTTTCGTCCGGGGCTTCCGGCCGTAGAGCTCGATGATGTCGCAGAACTCGCAGTTGAACGGGCAGCCGCGGGAAAATTGAATCCCGATGTGGAGGTACTTCTTCAGCTCCAGCAGGTCGAAGCGCGGCGTCGGACTTTGGGTCACGTCGGGCTTCTCCTCCGAGCGGTAGATCCCGTGCGTGGCTCCGGCTTCCAGGTCGGCGAGGAACTTCGGGATCGTCATTTCCCCTTCGTCCAGCACCAAGTAATCGGCGTTGGCGTAGACGTCCGGCTGACTGGTGGGATCCTGGCCGCCGACGACGATCCGCTTGCCGCGTGCGTGGCAGAGCTCGATGAGGGAGAGGAGGTTTCGCTGCTGCGGAATCATGCCGCCGGCCATGACAACGTCCGCCCAGTCGAGAAGCGCCGTGTCCATCTCCCGCACGTTGAGATCCAGGAGCCGGATCGTCCACGCCTGGGGCAGGAGTGCCGCGGCCGTGACAAGACCGAGCGGCGCGGCCGGGTAACGAGCACCGAAGAGTTCGCAGACCTCTCGATAGTTCCAGTAGCTCAATTCGGGAAAGCGCGGGGATACAAGGAGGCAGTTAGCCATGGCATCCTTTGAGAGCGGTGCCCTCAGGGTGGACCTCCCCACGACTATAGTCAAGAGTGATCTTCCCCCCGAAAACCAGTCCAGGGTATAGTTGTGCTTAGATCGGCTGGTAGCGGCTGCCTACTCTCACCAACGCCAGACGCCGCCGGCGATTAAGTTCGAGCGAACTCACGCCTTGACCATGAACCGAAACTCAACGCTCCTGTTTGCCCACAATTCAAAGCGCCCCGCCGCCACCAACTTCTATGACCAGGTAGCCACTTCCCTCGTTCCCGACGCTCCCGCCGTGTTCTAACAGCTCTCCTGCCTCCAGACGCGCAACACCTTCTCCCGGTCAAAGATCAAGATGTATCCTACGCACTCCTCGGGCGGACCAATCCGATACGTCCAAGCCGTACCGCCAGCGGTCAGATCCTCCGTAAAGTCTGGCGGTCCGAGCCTCGCCATTACATCCTGCTGTGTCGCTTGATCGACCGCGCTTCTGAGGTAGGCAACCCTCCAGCCCGTGCATGACCCCAGAGTCAGCAGAGCAAGAGACAGCGCCCAGATCTTGGCCGCCGTTCTCATTCTCGCAACCTCCCTCCCAGAGTAGAGCGTCCCCGATCTTGCTGTCGGGGACATCTACACCGATTGAGCACCCGTGGCTATGCGATGTCAAGTACGATTTCTG
>CAZXXV010000167.1:0-4673 GCA_964644725.1 uncultured bacterium | reverse complement strand
GGACATCTACACCGATTGAGCACCCGTGGCTATGCGATGTCAAGTACGATTTCTGGTGCAGGGTCGGGAGTACGGAGCTCACGGCACCAGCGGGCAGGGGGGCGCCGCAATGCGCGTGGCCGCCTTCAGGCGTCCCGTGGTGATGTAGCGGCGTACCGTGGCCAGCTTCACCCCCAACTTCGCGGCTACGCCCCGCGTCTCGAAGAAGATTGGCTGGCGGCTCCTCTTCTCCGCCGCTTGCTCAGCGGCAGTGAGCATCCGCCAGAATCGTCGGTCATTCATCGCGTGTCCCAGCGTGTGGCCCGGAAAGGGGTAGGGCGCGATATCGGGAAGAGTCCTGCCCTCTCCATCGCCAGGGTGAAGGGAGATCGGTTTACAAACCCGCAACCTCTTGAGACGGGTTATCGAGAGTTAGCGTCTTACTTTCGCAGATCTCACGGCGGCAAGTGGCGAAGGATTTCTGACCAAATTTCTGACCGGTGGTGGTCAGAAAACGGGGGGTTGGTGCGGGATTGTGCGGAGGAGGGGAATTAGAGGTAAGTAAGCCTGCTGCTACGAAAGGATTGGTTTTATGAATGTGGCGTGCGGGGAGAGATCGCGGGTGTCATGGACCTAGCACATCCACCTGCGGAGGGAAAGGATGCGCGGGCCACCCGGGATTCCGCTTGACACTCTGGTTTCTCGTCGCGTAGCATCGCCGAGTCTTTTCGTCGCTTTGGGAGCGCGGACCCCGCGAGGAATGACCATGCGCGCAATCATCCTGGCCGCCGGCGTCGGCTGGCGGCTGAAGCCGCACACCGAGACCACCCCGAAGTCTCTCATGGAGATCGGAGGGAAGTCACTTCTCCGGCGCTACCTGGAGACCTTTGCGGCGCTGGGCCTGCCCGAGGCGGTCCTGGTGGTGGGCCACCTGAAAGAGCAGGTCACGGCCGAGGCCGCCCGGGGCCCCGCCGAGGTCGAGGTCCGCTTCGTCGTGAACGAGCAGTTCACCCGCGGCAACATCCTCTCCCTGTGGCATGCGAGACACGAGTTCGATGACGACATCCTGATCATGGACGGCGACGTGCTCTTCCCGCGGGAACTCCTGGCGCGCGTGATCGCGTTCCCCGATGTCAACGCCATCGCCGTGGACGAGCGGTTCCAGGACACGGGGGAGGAGCAAAAGGTGGTCTGCGAGGATGGGTGGGTGGTCGAGGTGACCAAGAAGATCAGCGGCGACCCGCGGGTGCGCGGCGAGGCGGTGGGGATCCTACGCCTGTCAGCCGACGCTGCCGAGGTGCTCCGGGGCATCCTGGAGGAGTTCATCGAGACCGGCAAGGACTCCCTGGAATACGAGGATGCCTTCCGCGAGCTGGCCGCAGAGGTTCCGATCGGCGTGGTAGAGATCGGGGATCTGCCCTGGATCGAGATTGACTTCGAAGAAGACCTGGCGCACGCCCGCGAGGACATCCTGCCCGAGGTGGACCGCCTCGATCGGGGTCAGACCCTCCCGCCTCCCTGAGCGCCGCCCGGCCTCCAAAGGCTGACGGCTATCCTGACCGCGATACCTGAGGGGGGCGTTAGCCCTCGCGCCCTCCGTCGCGATCTGCCCCACCGAAACCCACCGGATAGCCCGGGCTCACGCCGGCGTATGGCCGGACACCGGAGGCCGTTGCCGGGCTTCCCGGGCAGCCACTATTCCGCCGTCACCGCATTACTCGGCGTTGGTTCCGGGGAGGAGGTGCGGGTCTTCCGGCAGGATCAGCGTTACCTGATCCCCTTCGCGGAAGACGGCAGTGTGGCGGGGGTCATACAGATCCACCGTGAGCCGCGTTGCACCGATGCCCACCGAGTAGCGGATGAGGGCCCCGGTGTACATGGTGCTCTCGATCCTGCCCAGCACCCGGTTGGGGCCTGTCCCATTGTCGGGAGGTCCGAGACGGATGGTCTCGGGTCGGACCACCAGGCAGACACGCTCTCCCGAACCCACCCCTTCGACCACCGACCGGATCGCCAGGGTCCCCAGCGAGGTTGTGACGGTGGCTTGGCCGGGGGTGCCGTTCGTGAAAACGCCCTCCAGGAAGTTGACGGCTCCCACGGAGCGGGCGATGAAAGCGGTCGCGGGTCGTTCGTAGATCTCGCTGGGGCTGCCGACCTGCAGGATCCGGCCCTGGTACATCACCATGATCCGGTCCGAGATGCTCATGGCTTCTTCCTGATCGTGGGTGACGAAGACCACCGTCTGCCGGAGTTCACGCTGGAGACGCTTGATCTCCGCCCGCATCTGCACGCGGAGGTCGGCATCCAGGTTCGACAGGGGCTCATCCAGCAGGAGCACCTTGGGCTGCAGGCTGAGCGCGCGGGCTAACGCCACGCGCTGCTGCTGGCCGCCACTCAACTGAGCCGGAAGGCGCTGGCCGAGATCTTGAAGTTGCACGAGGGCAAGGAGTACTTCGACTCGCCGAGCGATCTCCGCCCTGGGCCGCCTGCGGATGGCCAGGGCATAGCCGATGTTCTGAGCCACGGTCAGGTGAGGAAACAGGGCGTAGTTCTGAAAGACCATGGCCGTGGGCCGGTGGTTGGGGGGGAGCGCGGTGATGTCCTCGCCGTCCAGGACGACCCTCCCCGCATCGGGGCGAAGGAACCCTCCGATGAGACGGAGCAGGGTGGTCTTGCCACAGCCGCTTGGCCCCACGAAGGAGACCAGCTCGCCGCGACGGATCGTGGCATACACGCCCTCCACGGCGGTCACGGTGCCATATCGTTTGGTGAGGCCGTCCAGGCTCAGCAGGGTCTGATTGGACATTCGGTCTCCGGACACGCTCAGGTGCGGACAGCAAGAATCCTCATGCCGGTCCGCCTGGCCAGCAGGGACAGGCCCCACAGACAGACGGCGACGCTGGCGATCAGGATGACGGACATCGCACAGGAGATCCCCATGTCACCGTCGCGGGCGCGGTTGAAGATGTAGACCGAGGCCAGGAGCCGCCCGGGGGCCACCAGGAAGATGGCGGCGCTCAGGCTGATCATGGACTGCATGAAGGTGAACAGGAACCCGGCGACGAAGGCTGAGGACATCAGGGGCAGGACGATCCGACGAAACGTCGTCAGGACCCCGGCCCCCAGGTCGGCCGATGCCTCCTCGAGGCTCACGTCTATCTGGTGCAGCTTGCTCACGCCGGCCTCCAGGCTCACCGCCAGGAACCGGGCGATCATGTTCAGGACCAGGATCGCCAGGGTTCCGGTGATCAGGAGGGGCGGGCGGTTGAAGGCCAGGAGGTACCCAATCCCCATGACCGTGCCAGGGAGGGCGAACCCGATGAGCGTGATGAACTCCAGAAACCCGCGCAGCCGGATCTCGGTTCGCATGCAGAGATACGCGAGTCCCGTGCCCCCCAGGGCGCTGACTAGGCCCGCCGCCATCGAGACCTTCACGCTGGTCCAGATCGCATCCAGGCCCACGTCTTTGACAAAGTGCTCCAAAGTCAGCGTGTTGTCGATCCCCACCAGCCTGGTGAACGCCCCGAGGATGATGACCCCGTAGGAGACCATGATCGCCGCGGCGTAGGCCAGGCAGGGGAGAACCAGGGCGGTCTGCAGCCAGGGCCCGATGCCTCGATCCTCGGATGCGGCCGGCGCCCCGCTCACCGTGGTGTATGTCTTGCCCTTCAGCCAGTAGTGCTGGGCGAGAAAGATGGCCAGGCTGGGAACTAGGAGCACCACGGAGATCACGCTGGCCATCTCGGCATTCCACTCCCCGGTGATCATCAGATAGGCATCCGGAGCTAGGAAGGACAGGCCGCCCCCGAGGAGCGCGGGGTTGCCGAAATCGGCGATGGCCAGGCCGAAGGTGAGCAGGGCGGCCTTGAGGAGCCCCGGCGAGGCCAGCGGAACGATGATAGTCCGCAATAGATCCAGCTCCCCTGCGCCCAGGTCGCAGGCGGAATCCTCCAGGTTCGGATCCAGCGACTGCAAGACGTTCTCGATCATCAGGAAGGCGACGGGGAGGAACGAGAGCACCTGCGCGATGATGACGCCGGGCCAGCCGTAGATGGGGATCTGGGTGCCGAGCAACTGGGCGATGAACCCCCGGCGTCCGCCCACGATGATCAGGGCCAGGCCGAAGAGATACGGGGGCGCGACCAGCGGCGCAAGCGTTGCAGCCTGCAGGGGGAATCGGAGCGCGCGGGGACCTCGGGTCACGAGGTAGGCGAGGGCAAAACCCAGGCCCATCACCAGGGCGGTGACGCCGGTTCCCAGGATCAGCGTGTTGGTCAGCGACCGCAGGAAGTACGCCTTCCCGAAGAACGTGGCGAAGTGGCTGAGGGTGATCCCCCCATCCTTGGCGGCGAGGCTGCGGGCGAGGACCATCACCACCGGGACGGCGATGAAGGTGAGCAGCCACGCCACGAGGAGCAGCGCCAAGGCAGTCGGGAGCGCCCGTACCTGCACGCGCGCCCGCAGGTTTCGAAGTCTGGCCGGGCGGTCGAGAAGGAGTTCTGTGGGCATAAGAGATGGATTCGTCCGGAGGAAACCCGGGCGAACCTTTCGGGCTCACTTTCTCAAGAACTTTTCCTTCCAGGTCTCGATCACGCGCGCGTGGTTGTCGGCCGCCCACTCGTAGGAGTAGTTGATGAGCATGGGCTTCGTCGGGTAGAGGGGATTGGGGGCATCGCGGGCCGTGAGATACCCGA
>CAZXXV010000166.1:0-8499 GCA_964644725.1 uncultured bacterium | reverse complement strand
TCTCAGTTCTAGTTCTTCGGCGGCTCGATCCCGTACGTCTTCAGCTTGCGATGCAGGTTGCTGCGCTCGATCCCCAGGCGCTCCGCCGTGCGGGTGATGTTCCAGTGCCCCTCCGCCAGGCGGCGCAGGATGTACTCCCGCTCGAAGCGCTCCCGCGCCTCACGCAGCGTTCCGTCCCACTCGATCGCCTCCTCCTGCTCCGCCTCGGGCGCCGCCCCCGGGCGAACCCGCAGCGAAGGCGCAACGTCGAAGTGCCTGATGATGTCCTTCGGCACCATGATCACCATGCGCTCGATCACGTTGCGAAGCTCCCGGACGTTGCCCGGCCACGGATGCTGCACGAGGAGGTCCATGGCCTCGGGGCTCAGGCTCTTCTGCCGCTTCCCATATTCCCGAGAGAAGAGGTGGAGAAAGTGATCGGCCAACAGCGGGATGTCCCCCTTCCGCTCGCGCAAAGGCGGGACCTCGAATGGGATGACGTTGAGACGGTAGAAGAGATCCTCGCGGAAGTTGCCCATCCGGATCTCCCCCTCTAACGCCTTGTTGGAAGCCGCTATCACCCGCACATCCACGGTGATGGTCTCGGTGCCTCCGACCCGTTCGAAGGTCTGCTCCTGCAGCACCCGGAGGACCTTGGCCTGGGTCTTCAGGCTCATGTCCCCGACCTCATCCAGGAAGATGGTGCCTCCATCCCCGAGTTCAAACTTCCCGCGCCGCTTGGTGGTGGCTCCGGTGAAGGCCCCCTTCTCGTGGCCGAACAACTCGCTTTCGATCAGCTCGTCCGGGATGGCGGCGCAGTTGACCTCCACGAACGGCCTGTCGGCGCGTAGGCTCTGCCGATGGATGGCCCGGGCGATCAACTCCTTCCCCGTGCCACTCTCTCCCCGGATCAGGACGCGCCCGTGGCTGGGCGCTGCGGACTGGATCTGGGCACGCAGGGCCTGGATGGCCGGGCCCCCTCCTACGATCTCGTAGCGCTGCTCCAGCGTCTGGCGGAGAACCCGGTTCTCCAGCTCCAGGCGCTGCCGGTCCAGCGCATTGCGCACCGTCAGGACCGTTTTGTCCAGGCTGAGCGGCTTCTCGATGAAATCGTTGGCCCCCAACTTGATCGCGTTGACCGCGGTTTCCACCGTGCCGTGGCCGGAGATCATTATGACCGGCAGTTCGGGGTGCAGCCGTTTCAGTTCCGTCAGGGCCTGCAGCCCGTCCATACCCGGAAGCCAGACGTCCAGGATGACGAGGTCAGGGGCTGTCTGTGTGACTTGCTTCAACAGCTCCTCGCCGGTGGGCACCCCGCGGACGCGGTAGCCCTCGTCCTTCAGGATCCCCTCCAGGGAGCTCCGGATGTTCTTCTCGTCGTCAACGACCAGGATTTCTTCGTGGCTCATGCCTTCACACGATGGCAATCAGGCAACCTGGCAACTCGGCGATCTGGCAACTCGGAACCCCTGATTGCCAGGTTGCCGGACTGCCCGATTGCCGGGTTCTCCATTAGGCGGCAGCCGGCGCCAGCGCCGGCAGCTCGATGACCACCCGGGTTCCCTTCGGCTGATTCTCCTCTACCCGGATCAACCCGCCATGCTCCACGATGATCCGGGAAACAATGGCTAGGCCCAGGCCGCCGGCCCGGCTCTTCGTCGAGTAGTGCGGGAGAAAAAGGCGGTCCCGATCCTCCGGGGGAAAGCCCTGGCCGGTATCCGCGACATCGAGCTGGACGCGTCCCGCCGCCGGCAGGTACCGGGTGCGGATTACGATCTCCCCCTCGTCCGGGATGGCGGCCACGGCGTTATCCACGAGGTTGATGAGGGCCCGCTTCATGTGATCCGGGTCCAGGTTGATGGGCGGGACCGAGGGATCCAGCTCCGTTCGCAGTTTGATCCCTGGCTGAACGCCGGCGTAGAGTTGCGCCACCTGCTGGATCACGGCGTGGAGGTCGCCCGGTCGGGGATGGGCGCTGGGCATGCGCGCGTACCACGAGAACTCGTCCACCAGGCTCCTCAGCCCTTCCACCTCCTGCATGATGGTCTGGGTGCACTCGTCGAAGACCCGTGCCGCGTCCGGGGCGCCCTCGGCGAATTTCTTCCGCAGGCGTTGAGTGGAGAGCTGGATCGGGGTCAGAGGATTCTTGATCTCGTGGGCGATGCGGCGCGCCACCTCGCGCCAGGCTATGGCCTGCTGGGCCCGGATCAGCTCCGAGACATCGTCCAGCACCACCACCAGACCCCGCGCTTCTCCCTCCGGGCTGCGGAGGCCGCTCACCGTGACCACCAGCGTGGCCGGCCGCCCGTTCAGCGTGAGGCTGACTTGCTGGTCCGTGGTCTCTTCGCCGTTTTCCACCAGGCGCCCGACCAGGCCGCGGAGGGGCGCCAGGGCTTCGCCCGCAAAGACCTCGGGGTACGGGCGATGGAGGAACTCTTCCGCCTTCCGGCCCAGCATGCGCGCTGCCGTCCGGTTCACCGTGTTCAGCCGGCCCTCGGCGTCCAGGGACAGCACCCCTGCGGAGATCGTTTCCAGGACCGTCTCCATGTAGCCCCGGCGGCGGTCCAGCTCCACGTTGGAGGCCTGCAACTCCTGATACGCCTGGGTCAGCGCCACCTTGCTCCGGCTGAGATCCTCGGTCATCTGGTTGAACGACTCCACCAGCATCCCGATCTCGTCGTCGGCCTTGACCTGGATCTTGTAGCTCAGGTCTCCCGCCGCTACCTTCCGCGTGCCCTCGGCAAGCTGCTGAATCGGCCCCGTGATCCCGCGAGCCAGATACACGCCGACCCAGATGGCCCCGAAGATGATCACGAGCGTCACCATCAGGAAGAGCATCAGGTAGATGCCCTTGATGGGATTCTTCAACATGCGGAGCTGCTTATACTCCTTGACCCCCGTGCCGATCTCCGTCGCCTTGGTCAGCAGGGCGTCCGGGATGAGGGCCGTCACGGCCACCACGGCCACCACGGTCTGGGGAGTCCCCGGACGCGCGACGGGCGCCACCGCCCGGATCAGATCGCCCTGCGGGATGCTCTGCACCGTGGCGAACGCCTCGCCGTCCAGCCCCTGGCGGAGCAGGCGCGAGCCGGGGGACAGCATGGCGGCCATCGGGACGTCGGGCCCGCGCCACTGCCCCAGCTCCACCCGTTGGCGGTTGAAGAGCTGCACCGCGTCGAATCCGTACTCCCGGAACTTCTCGCTGCCGACCCGTCGCGCCGCCTCTATCCCGCCCTCGGAGACGAGCGCCTCCCCCAGGCGCGCCGCGAGCTGGCGGGCCAGGTTCAGCGTCTTCTGCTGGCTGGCGTGCGTGTAGGTCTGCGCCACTTCCAGCGCCTTGTCGAGGGACTCCTCCACCTGGATGTTGAACCAGCTATCCACGCTGGTGGTGATCAGGTTGCTCGCCACCAGGAACAGGACGATCGCCGGCAAGAGGGCCAGGCTGACGAAGGCGACCGCCAGCTTCACCCGAAACTTCGAGCCGAGGACGTTCTCCCGACGCTCCAGGTAGACCTTGAACAGGCTGCGGAAGAGCAGGAGCACCAGGAGCAGCAGGAGGACGATGTTGATGTTGACCAGGGCGAAGATGAGGATGTTGGAGGCGATGGGGCTGGGAAAGCGGAGCTGCTGGATGAGGACCTGCACCGCGGTCAGGCCCACCACCAGGACCAGGACCGAAACCAGGATGATGCGGTTCCGCCGCGTGCGTGCCGCGGCGTCGCTCTGTGAGACCGGCGTCATTGCCTCGGACGTAAGGTGCGGGGTTCCGCCGGGCTCACCACCCGACGGGGATCGCGTGAGACGCGTGCGAGCGCCTCGCCACCCCTCGTTCGGCGGGCACCGGATGCGATAGGCAGATGCAGCGCCGCCCGGGGGAGAATCCGCGGAGAGTATAGGGGAATGACGAAGGCGAAGGCAAGGTAAAACCCCCCTCGGAGGGGCCCGTCACGTGCATGCAAGAAAACCGGGCATGGCGCGCAGAAACCCCACGGGGGGCAGGAGGACGACCAGGAAACGAACTGACGGACGGCCGCGCGGGGATCAGACCACGGCTGCCTTCAGGGGGCGGGAAGACGGGAGGAGCGGGGAGACCCACTGCTCCACGGCGGCGACCGAGAGACTGAAGGGCTCGGGCTCTGCGCCCAGATGCTCCTGAATGCGGCGCACGAGCTGCACGTGGAGCTGATGGCCGGCGCCGTGGGCGATGATCGTGCCCACCAGCGGCTTGCCTAGGAGGTAGAGGTCACCCAGGAGGTCCAGGATCTTGTGCCGGACGAGCTCGTCCGGGAAGCGCAGGGGGCCGTTCAGCACGCCCTCTTCGCCGATGACCAGGGCGTTCTCCAGTGAACCACCCTTGGCCAGGCCTAACCGTGCGAGAATATCCAGATCCCGCAGGAACCCGTACGTGCGGCTGGGCGCCACGTCGCGCGCGTAACGCTCGCGGCTCACCTCCATGGCCACGGTCTGCTCGCCCAGCAGGGGGTGGTCGAAGCACATCGTGTAGATGACCTTCAGCCGCTGGGAGGGGACGATGCGAAGGCTCCGGGTTCCAAGCTCGACCGAGATGGGCTGCCGGACCTTGAGGAACGTCTTGGGAGCGAACTGCCGGCGCAGCCCCGCCTGCCGCAACAGATCCACGAATGGCGCAGCGCTCCCGTCCAGGGCCGGCACCTCAGGGCCCGTGAGGTCCACCTGGACGTTGTCCACGCCCATGCCGGACAGGGCGGACATCAGATGCTCGATTGTCCGGACCGACGCCCCGTCCTTGGCGATGATGGTGGCGTTCTGCGTGTCCACCACGTGGTCCGGGCGGGCCTCGATCGCGGGCGCCCCTGGAAGGTCCGTCCTGCGGAAGATCACGCCGCGGTTAGCCGGGGCCGGGTGGAGGGTCATGGCAACCCTCTCACCGGTATGCAGGCCAATTCCCTCACACCGGACTGGCCGCTCCAGGGTTCGCTGATGGCTCAAGATTCTCTCCCTCTGTACTGCTCGGGTGGAACCTCGGTCGGTGGATGGGGGGCCGAACCGTCGTTCAGTCATGCAAGGCCGATACCATTTCTGACGCCCTTCTGGCCTTGCTAACCCATTGAAAATACAGGGGGAAAATTTCCTCTTGGCGACCAGAAAACCTTGGCTTTGCCTGGAGCGTCTTTTCCTGTGGTTCGGCTGCAACGGAGTGTGGCGCTTTTACCGGGACGGACCCCGATCGGCAGGCCGGTACGCGCGAAGGAGCAGGCGTTGGAGGGCATCTCGGAACGGGGTATCGCCCAGGGGGGCCAGCAGGGCCTCGACCTGCGCGACTCGGGTCGGATCCGGAGGCGGCTCCTGGGTCGGGCGCGGTGAGACCGGGGGAGTTGTGGGGGGCGCCGCCACCTCCCCCACCCGAAGGACCAGCTCCCGTACGGTCGAGGTCCGGAGCCTCTCGTTGAGGGCGGCGATCACCCGGGGGCGCATCATGCTCAGGTGGTGCAACCACACGGGATCGGTGACGTGAACGATCAGGCGGCCGTGTGCGATGGCGTGCGGCTGCGCATGCCGCGCGATCTGCGCGCCCACCACCGTGGGCCAGACGGTCCAGATCTCGCTCTGGCGGAATCGGCTCTCCAAGCCCAGACGCTGAAACGCGGCGGAAACCGCCTCGGCGATCCTGACGGGCTGGCGCCAGGCGGACCGACTCATCCCTCCCCTCCCGACAATGGGGCGTCCGGATCGGACTTTGTCCCGCGGCGGCCCAGTCGGTGGGCCTCGTCAATGCCACGATTCGCCAGGGCGTCCGCCTCGGCGTTCTGCTCTCGGGGCACGTGTTGGATGCCGAAGCGCCGGAACTTCCCGATGCGATCCCTGGCCATCGCATACAGTTCCTTTAGCGCGGGATGCTTGACCTGGTAGCGCCCCTGGATCTGGCGCACCAGAAGCTCCGAGTCGGAGTATACCTCGATGTCCGTGTATCCCAGTGCCTGGGCCCGCTCCAGCGCCAAGAGCAGGGCGCGGTACTCAGCGACGTTGTTCGTCGCCTCGCCGATCTCACGATGGATCCGTTCCGCGACCTCGCCGTCCGGCCCGATGATGACAACGCCGACACCGGCCGGCCCCGGATTACCACGGGCGGCGCCGTCAATGTGGATGCGAATCCCGCCACGTGCCTTCGCCGGTTTGGCCCGCGCGGTGGGGTGCGGCTCCAGGGCCTTCACGGCCGCCCGGATGGTCTGGATCGCCTCCGGCGCGGACAGGCCGGGAGGCAGGCGCAACACACCATCGCCCGGGAGGGCGCGGCTCAGGCGACGAAGGCGGGAGAGGAGTTCTGCGGCATCCACGCCGCTACCCGGCGAAGTAGATGATGCGGTTGCAGGAACTGCAGGTGAACATGCGATCGTTGCGGCGGACTTCGTTGTAGGTCTGCGGGGTCAGGGCGATGCCGCAGCCGGTGCACGAGCCATCCTTCACGGCGACCACTGCCACGCCGCGCGTCTTCTGGAGGCGCGTGTACTGCTGGAGCAGCGCGCTGTCCAGCCGGCTGGCCTGGCCCTTGCGGGCTTCCCGGAAGCTCGCCAGATCCTGCTGCAGCTTGGCAAGCTGCGTTTCCTTCTCCACCCGCTCTTTCTGGCGGGCCGCCTCGGCCGCCTTGAACTCTTTTTCCGCGTCGGCCACCGTTCTGGCCGCCCCGTCGGCGCGCTCGAGAAGCTCCAGGATCTCCGTCTCCAGCTTGGAGGACTTCTCCTTCAGGGCCTCGATCTCCTTGAGGACAGCGGAATATTCCTCGTTCGTCTTGATCTCGAAGAGGCGCGCCTGTTTCTTCTTGATATTCAGCGTCGCCTCATCCAATTCGCGCTCCTTGGCGCGCCGGTCTTTCTGGATCTGGTCCGCCTTGGCCTTGGCCTGATCCAGGGCGGCCCGCGCCCCCGTCAGGCGGGCCTCTAGCGCCTGGATCTGTTCCGGGATCGCCCGGGCTTCAGCATCCAGCCGGACGATGGCCAGATCCAGTTTCTGCAATTCGAGCAGTTTGTCCAGTCCGTTCCACATCCTGCCAGCCTGTCCAGTGGTTCGTAGGATCGGGCGGGAAAGTATCGCACAGATCACCACCCTGGTCAATCCCGACCCGTCCCTTGCCACCCCCCTCGCGCACGAGCCATGCAGAGGAAGGGGCCCGATCAGCGTCGGCTAGCAGTTTCTCTGGTGCCCTCGCCTCCCCCGTTCTTCCCGATGATCAGGGTTGTGCCGAAGGGAGTATCCTTCCTCACGACGTGGCGCAGGCCCTCCTGTTCCATCCACTGGCGTACTTCGGACTCCGTATACGTGTCTCCGGCTTCTGTCCCCACAAGCATATTCAACGCAAAGAGCGCGGCAAAGGGCGGACCCGTCCGATCCTCATCCATGATGAAGTCCTGCACCACCACCTGCCCGTGGGGAGCAAGCGCCTCCGCTGCCATCCGGATCAACGTCCGGTTTTGCGACGGGGAGTTGCTGTGGATGATCGCCGAGAGGAACACCAGGTCGAAGCCTCCTCCCAGTGGATCAACACCGTAATCCCCCACCACTGTTTTCACCTTGTCCGAGAGCCTTTCCTGCCTGATGTACTCCTGTGTCAGGGGGATCACATTGGGCAGATCGAAGACAACGGCCGCGATGTCTGGCTTCGCACGCACAAACGCCATCGCATAGGCGCCGGAGCCGCCCCCGACGTCCAACACCCGGGACACATCCGACAGGTCCAGCAGGCTGACCACACCCGGCGCATGCTGACGGGCACGCCAGTTCATGGCCACGATGAACGCGCGCAGCCAGTCCGAATCCCGCTCATTCACATTCGCAGCACGCTCCACCACGGATCGGCCCTGCCGAACAGCCTCCGTCAGTGTGCTCCACGTCTCCCAGAGATGCGCCATGTGCATCAGGCCCGCCATGAAGTCGGGCTTGCCCTTGACAAGAATCCGGGAGGCCAGGTGCGTGTTCGAGAAGCGGCCTTCCCTCTTCCCCAAGAGACCCATCGCACACAACGCGTTCATCAGCCGATCCGTGGCTCGCTCGTCAGTCCCCAATGCGTGCGCGACTTGGCTTGAGGATCTGCTCTCCTCGCCCAGAACCGTGAACAGATCCAGCTCGTAGGCCGTCAGGAGAACCCGGCTCCTCATGAACGCAGTGGCCATCTCCATGATGCCCTGAGGTGAAAGAGACTCAGGCATCGAAGGCTTGGATGCGCTCATCACATTCCCTCCCGGTCTTCATTTGAACGCATGGCATCGAAGGTCACCCCGGCTTGGAGGATAGAACCCCAAGGATCCGTGATACCCCTCTGGAAAATCAGACACTTTGCTCCGAGTGGGTGTCCGGTACCTTTTTCGTTGCTACGCGCGGACGCACTCGTTCACACAGGCGGAACAGGCGCCGGCGCCGGCGCGGAACGAGGCGCAGGCGTACTTGTTGATGGCGTAGGGCTGGCCTTCCGCCGGCCCGGCTAGTGCGCCGGCCGGGCAGTGGGCGATGCAATCGCCAGCGCAGTCCGTGCAGGCGTCGGCCACGTCG